>PLWR01000546.1 GCA_003165615.1 Acidobacteriota bacterium
GCGTCGACTTTGACGGGACCCTGGGGGTGGGGGTCACCCTGGTGGTCCATAGGCGTTAGAATAAGTACCCTCGGCCACCAGCGCGCAAAGCGGGTGAGGTCATGTAGCCCACGGCGAGCCAGCCGTGGGATGCGGACTTGATGCCATGGGCGCCCGAAAGCCCGCCAAGCGACCTGCGGCTTCGCCGCTTGCTGGGCGGAAAGGCTCCGAAGCTGTGAAAAAATGGAAAGTTTCACGCAAAGGCGCAAAGGGGCAAAGACCGCAAATAACAACTGGTTTGTTTTCTTTGCGC
This sequence comes from Acidobacteriota bacterium, assembly GCA_003165615.1. The sequence continues at coordinate 293 of PLWR01000546.1, forward strand.
CTCTGCGTCTTTGCGCCTTTGCGTGAGATGTTTTTGCTCTGCGCGGCATTTTTTCACACCTTCGCAGCCTTTCCGCCCAGCAGCGGGGCCAAGCCCCGTCAAATGCCCCGAGCGCCCGCTAATTTGGACTTTCCCTGCCCCCAATCGGTGGAGGCCTGTTACCAGATTCAGTTTCCAAGTAAGGGAGCGAACATGCGAACTATTCATTTGATCGTTGGTTGTTGCCTCGCTGCCATCCTGGCTTCCCCCGCCCTGGCCCAAACCGCCCGCTTGGACATCGCACTTTTTGCCCGGCGGTGCTGCGTCCAGGATCAGCATACTTCCCAAGTGGCGTTTGATTATGCGGAAGCGAGAAACGCCGGGCAGAACGCCGAACCAGCGGCGGATGGGCGCTTCATCTATGGCTTGCAGTGGGCGGAAGAACGCGACATCCGCGAGGTTCGGGTGCGCGCTGGGGCCGGCAGTGCTGCCCCCCGGGCCGAGGTGCAATACTGGTTTCGCAATTGGCCCTACCCGCCTCCGCAAATGCCCACCATTGAAGACCCGCTGGACGATCCCTGGCAAGGAAGCTGGCTTAAGGCCTCCACCCAGGTGGATTGCCAGGGTGCAGAATGTCGATACACGTTCGCGCCCCTGGAAAAGGCGGAAAACCCCCTGGCGGCGAATCTGCCGGGGCTGGACTACCGCCGCACTTTAAAGGTTCGACTGGTCTTTTTGTCCGATCCGCATGTCGAGGCCGTGCAGGTCTTCAGCGGCTCGCAGGAAAAGGCCGTAAACGTGCGTCTGGAGCTGGGCGCCGGGGAAGTATCGGCTTACACCTGGGACGGGACCGTGCAGGTCTACAACGGCCGGTTACAGACTTTAACGCTTGGTAAAGCCGCAGAAGGAGACTCTGCCCGCGGAGACTCCTTCCACTTGAAAACCTCGGGCGCCCCCAAAGATTTGTCCCTTGATCTGGTGGCGGCGGAGCCCTCGCTTCCGGGTTCGCACGACGTCACGGTGGTGACTCTCAACTTAGGGGAGCGAACTTTCTCTTTCAGCATCCCCGACGTTCAAAAGGGACCCATCTACGTTCCCGACTTCCACGCTTATGTAACCCTGGGTTCCGATCCACAGGGGTTTTCCCCCTCCATCGTCAAATCCGGGGCCAAGATTCGCGAAAAACTTGCCCGGGAGCCTGAACAAACTTATGAGCGCGCCACGAAAGAGATTCCTCCCTTGGACCCGGTGATAAGGCAAGGCGGACGGCTCTACCTGCCGCTGGCTGCCGATGCCAGTTGGCAGAAATTTGCCTTTGAGTGGGGTGGAAACATCACCATTTCCAAGGAAGGGACCAAGGCCAAGGGCCGGGAACTGGAGCGGCTGGAGTGGCCGGGCGACAGGATTTCGTGGCGCATCGGCACCGGAGCAACGCCGCAATACCGGCCCGCTTCCAAGGACTCCAAGCTATCGGTTCTCGATAACTACCTGCCGCTGGCAACGGCGGCCTGGTCGACCGACGGAATCAGTTACACGGAAGAGGGTTTTGCCACTCTGCTCTCCGGACCGCTGGGTCCGGACGATTCCGCACGCAGTGAGCAGACACCCGCCATCCTGATGCTGAAGATCCGGGCCCGCAATCCCGCCGCTCAGCCGGCGAAGGCGCATTTATGGCTGGCCACCAGTCCGGGGGAGACGCTCTCTTTCGAAAAGGGCGAACTCCTTGCCCAGGATGGCCAGTTGGTCCGCGCCCGTGCAGATTTTCCCCAGTCAGCCCAAGTCTCCGTGGGTGATGTGGCGGACGCCGGCAAAACGCTTCACGGCATCCACGCTGAAATCTCGCTCGCGGGCGGGGAAGAGAAAAGTGTGCTGGTTTTTCTGCCCTTTGTGCCCAGGCTCTCACCCGCCGAACGGGAGCAACTGGCAGCGCTGGATTACGACCGCGAACGTGCCCGCGTCATCGCCTATTGGCGCCAGGTGACAGACAGCGTCGTGCCCTACGTTGTGCCGGAGAAGCGGTTTGTGGAGTTTGCGAAAGCCACGCTCCCCCATATCCGCATCAGCGCCACCAAGGACCCCAAGAGCGGCATCTACATGGTGCCTGCGGCCAGCTACGAATACCAGGTGTTTGAGAACGAGGGGGCCTTCCAATGTGTTCTTCTCGATGCTCTCGGCGACCATAAACTTGCCGCGGAGTATCTGGAAGGATTCATGCGCCTGCAGGGTTCCAAGCCTTTCCTGGGGACTTACACGGGCGATCAGAAGGATGTGTATCACGGGGCACGGGTCGACGAGGAATACGATTACACCGCAGCAGAGTACAACCTTGACCATGGCACCGTGCTTTGGGCTTTGGGTGAGCACTATTTCTTCACCCGCGACAAGGAGTGGTTGAAACATGCTGCCCCCAGCATGGAGCGCGCCGCGGATTGGGTGTTTGAGCAGCGAAAACTCACCATGCTGCGGGATGGTGATCAAAAAATTCCGGAATACGGTTTGCTTCCCGCCGGGCACCTGGAGGATAACGCGGATTGGAGCCACTGGTTTGCCGTGAATGCTTTTGCTGCCACCGGCATGACCAGCCTCGCCAAGGCTTTGGCAGACACCGGGGCGCCGGAAGCGGGGAAATATGCCCAGGAAGCAGCGGCATACACAGCGGACCTACGCGATGCCGTGCTGCGTGCCTCCCGCCTGGCTCCCGTCATCCGGCTACGCGACAATACCTGGATTCCCTACCTGCCCCCCCGGCCTTACCAGCGAATTCGCCTATTTGGCCCTATTAGCGTCGCCTATTACTCGCGCTATCCCCATAATGTTCTGCCCACCTACCGGCTTTCCGCCTTGCGCGAGGTTCTCTACGGACCCATGATCCTGCTGACGACGGATGTATTCCACGTGGACGAGCAATTTGCCAATTGGGTGCTCGACGATTGGGAAGACAACGCCACCATGTCCACCTCGCTGGGATTAAACCCCCATGGGTGGGTGGATGACAATCTCTGGTTCAGCCGCGGTGGAATGGTATTTCAGGCAAATCTCCAGAATCCCACCCTGACTTATCTCCGGCGCAACGAAGTGCCGGCCGCCATCCGGAACCTCTACAACGACTTTGTTGCCTGTTATTACCCTGACGTGAATGTCTTCACAGAAGAGTTTCGCCAGTGGCGGTCTCCCAGCGGGCCCTTCTACAAAATCCCCGACGAAGCCAAGTTTGTGAACCGGGTTCGGGATTTGCTGGTGCGGGAGGATGGTAACACCTTGTGGTTGGCCGCCGGAACCCCGCGAAGGTGGCTCGCCCCGGGAGAAAAGGTGGAAGTCCGGGAAGGGCCATCCTATTTCGGTCCGGTCAGTTACCACCTGGAAGCCAGTGCCAGCGGCGTGGAAGCCCGCGTCACGCTGCCAAGCCGGAACCCGGCAAGCACCGTCTGGTTGGTCCTACGGGCTCCCGTGGGAAAGCATCTGCGCGCGGTGGAGTTGGACGGGAAACCTTGGACGGACTTTGACCCCAGCAAGGAAAGAATCCGGCTGCCCAATCAGACCGGAGAAATCCATATCAAGGCCCGTTTTTAGGAGCGACCAGGCGGTCACGGGACTAGAGCGTCTTTAATTTAAGTGTANNACATGTAAGCACTTAAATCAAAACCACTCTAATTGCTTGGAGCGTCCGGCCCGGTGGGATCAGTTTCCGGAAATTCTCCCCGCGTTCGCACGTACACTTGGTCGATCTGCTTTCTCGATTCCTCCAGCTTTTGGAATGCCGCCAGCTCTCGGCGCGAATCGGCTTCGCGTCCCAGTTGCCGGTACGCTGTGCCTAGCTGATAGTGGCCGGTTGGATTAAGGGGATCCAGGCGGGTGGCTGCGAGGAGTTGCTCCACCGCCTTTTCCGGCTCGCCCACTTTAATCAAGGCCGCACCTAGCGCCTGATGCACATCGGCGTCATCGGGCTGAAGTTGGAGGGCGCGCGAGTAGTGCTCAATGGCGGTCCTATAATCCCTCCGCAGCGTGCAAACGGTGCCCAGCCGATACTCGGCATTCGCGTCAGCAGGATTCTCCGCCAAGGCCGCCCGGAACTCCTCTTCGGCGGCTTGGAGTGCCGGCGCCTGCCGTGAGTCCTGAAGGATGGCTTCCCCTAACTCGTAATGGACGCCGCGCAGTTTAGGGTCGATCTCCAGCGCCTTGCGGTACTGGATTATAGCGGCGTGAGCCTCGCCCCGATTGATCGACATCTCCGCCATGAGCTGGTGCGTGCGGGCCGAGTCGGGCGCGGCCAGCAGCAAAGCGTCGCGAGATCGATTGGCGAGGTCCGCATAGATCCGGGCGGTAGTATAGATCACGTCCACATTCGTAGGATTGGAGGCGAGCAGCGTCCGAGCCACGTCGGCGGCCCCTTCGAGGTCGCCGGTCTGATATAAAATCGTCGTTAGCTCCAATCCCGCTTGAGTTTCGAACGGACCCCCGGAAAGGTGGGGCAGGGCCTGTTGGAGCAAGCGCCGCGCCTCGGCCGGGCGCCCCATGCGCCCTTCGCACATTCCCAGGTATGCCTGTACCTTCCACGCCTTCGGCTGCATCTCCAGGACCTTGCGAAACTGCTCGGCGGCGCCGGCCCAATCGCTCTGAAAAAAACGCATCACCCCCACGTTGCCGCGCGCATCGGGATTGTTGGGATCCAGGGTAAGGACGGCCCGGAACTCCCGTTCGGCTGCTCCGAAATCACTGGACCGTAGTGCCTGTTGCGCCCTCTGCATGTGGGCCTGAATCTCCTGCTGTTTGGAAACCGTACTTTGAGACCCCAGGCCCGATAGAGCCCATACCGCCGTGATGAAGAGCAAGCCGATCTGCTTCCCCAACCGGCCCCCCATCGCACCCCTTCCTTTAGGGTTAAGCCAACTTAGAAGAATGGTATCCACGCAAAATCACCTCCTATCTGTAATCGGAGTATCGCACTGCTCGAAGTAAATCTCCATCCACCGCAGCCCCCTCACAGGGTTCCGTCAAAGTCCCTGATGCGGGACATCTCCAGAGCTATGAATACACCATTCGCGAATAGTCCCCTCACCCACCGCCTTGCGGTCCCCCCTCTCCCCGTAGGAGAGGGATAAAAATTAAAATCTCCGCCCTCTCCCTTGGGGAGAGGGGGGACCGCAAGGCGGAGGGGGCCCCACGTTCTGCTGGTTGTGGGGGTGAGGGGTATTTCTCAAACCATCGGACTTTGACGGAACCCCGAGCCCCCTCAGCAGGTGCTTGAAAACATTTCGCGCATAATTCTCGCGTAAACGGAATGACTCCCTTTCGATTCTTGGGAATCGGGTTGTGACTAGAGCGGTTTTGATTTAAGTGNNTCCCGCCCGTGCCCGAGCACGGCCGGGACGGCCGTGGCACGTCTCAGGTTCCGGCTTCGCCCCGCTGTATACACTTAAATTAAAGACGCTCTAGCGTCTGCCCCCGGTCGGAGAGGTGTTGTTTTTCTGGAGAGCCTGAAGACGTTCCAGATAAACTTTCCCCTCAGGGCTGCCGGCCTTCACCTTGGCGAGATTGAAGAGCGCTTCTCCATTGTCCGGATCTGCCTTGAGCGAGAGCTCCCAATGGCGCACCGCCTCATCGAGCTTCCCCAGATGCTGCAGATTCTGTCCGAGCAGAAACTGTGCCACGGCATTGCGTGGTTCCACGCTGACCAACTTCTCCAGCGCTTCCGTCGAGAGCGCGAAATTGCTGGCCTGCCGCTCCACCAGCGCCAGCAAATAGAGCGTGGGGGGGGAGTCGGACCCCAACCGATAGGCTATTTCCAATGGCGGGCGAGCTTCCTCCCGCCTGCCGAGGCCGTAAAGGACTCTTCCCAGATTGGAGTGGGCGATCGGCGAGTCTGGGTCGAGACGGACGGCCTCAGAAAACTGCGCGAGCGCCCCCGCCAGATCGTGCTGGTCCTCCAGGGCCATCCCCAGGTTCAGGTGGGCTTCGGCGGAATTCGGCTGGAGCTCAATCACCTTCCGAAAATGCGGCAGGGATTCCTTTGCTCGACCTTGCTTGATCTCACACATGCCCAACGCCTTGTAAGCCTGTGCACTGTCGGGAGCGAGTTGCACGGCTGTCCGAAAGTGCTCCTCCGCTTCAGCGTACTTACTCTCACCCGCCAGCACCAAGCCCCAGTTCAAATGCGCCTGGGCATATTTTGAATCAGCCTGAATAGCCTTCTGAAACAGACCTACCGCTTCGTCGCGCTTCCCCTGGCGCGCATACAAAGCCCCCAGGTTGCTCTCCGCATCCGCATAGGTGGGGTTGATTTCCAGGGCAGCCCTGAACTCGCGCTCCGCCTCGGCCCGATGTTCTTCCCCCAGGTACAGAATCCCCAACCGGTTGTGCACCTCCGGTATGTTTGGACCCAATCGCGCCGCTTCGTTCAGCGCGACCTCTTCCTCCTGCCGCCGCCCCAGCCGCTCGAGAGCCAAGGCAAGGTTATAGTACATCCGGGCATCCACCGGCCAGAGCTTGATTGCCTCGCGGTACGTGTCCACCGCCCCGGCCGCCTCTCCCTCCGCCAATAGCACGTTGGCCTTCACCCCCAATCGCGTGGCTTTGTCTGCCGCCTTACTTCCTTGGTTCACCTTTTCAAACGCACGGAACTCTTCTGCAGCTTTTTGCGGTTGCCCCTGCTTCTGATAGATCAGCGCCAACTGGTAGGGCACTTCGGGCGCCTGGGGGTTCAACTTGCCCGCGATTTCAAGATGGGCCAGGGCTTCGTCATTGTATTTTGCCCGGGCTAAGACCATTCCCAACCTGTACTGGACCTCGAAGTCATGGGGTTTCAAATCCGCTGCTGTGCGGAGCTGCCTGATGGCCTTATCGACTTCCCCCAGGTTGCGGTAAACATCCCCGAGCACGAGGTGACCCTCAGGGTCCCCGGGCACGCGGCGAATGTATTTCTCAAGCAGCGGTAGCGAGCCAGCATTGTCCCCCATGTTTGTAAGCGTTTTGGCCAATGCCAGCCGAGCCGTGTCATTCTCGGGATCGAGCCGCAAACACGCCTCAAATTCCGGCTGCGATTCACGGAAGTCCTTATGTCTCGCGTACAGAGCTGCCAGGTTATAGTGGGCGGGCGCGGATCGCGGATAGGCAATTACTACCTTCCTTAACTCTGCCAGCGCAGCATCGGTGTCCCCGCTGTTCTCGAGCGCAATCCCCAGCGCTAGCCGCATCGGATAGACGAGATCTTCGGTGGGGTTGGAGGCGAGGCTCTGACGAAGGTAGTGAATCTCCGCTGGGTACTTCTTCTGCTCGTGGTAGATCTGCGCGAGGTTTGATGCTGCGCCCACAAAACCCGGTTTGATCTTGAGAGCTTCCTCGAATTCCTGTGCCGCTGCCTCCAGGTCGCCCAGATTCTTGAGGGTCAACCCCAGGTCATTATGGGCCCCGAAGAAATCGGGCTTCTGTTTTGTAACCGTCCGGAACTCTTCGGCAGCTTGCTTGTACTCCTGACGGGAAAGCAGCGCCAGACCGAGATTGTAACGGATTTGCCAGGAGGTGGGTTCGAGCTGGAGAGCCTGCCTGAAACTCGCAATCGCACACGTAAGTTGTTCATCTTGTGTAAACAGCGCGCCGAGCGTGCTGTAAGCGCCTGCGGAAGGGTGTGTTTGCAGACTTTCTATCACCAACGAGAAATCACGGGACTCTTTTCCGGCTTCCAGGCAGGCCGTGGGCAGGCTCAATGATTGATGCTGGGGGGCAGTTTGACCCACGGCTTCCGCTGAACCCCGGACGACGAGGCCAAACAAAAGCAGTGTGACCAGAACGGAATGAGGCGAGCTTTCCCGCAGCTTGCGCCAAGGATACATCCATCAACCTCGTCCCAATCCGAGAGTCGCAAGTATAGAAACCTGGCGAAACCTTGTCAAGAATTGGCTGGTGACTCATTTTGAGGTGCCACGGCCATCTTGGCCGTGTCCCTTCACGGGCGGGACGCCCGTGGCACCTCAAAATGAGTCACTACCAAGAATTGAAGCACAAATTGAAGGATGGCATCGGACTGGCCCGGATTGATCCTCCACTTTTCCGCTTAGGGGCTTACCCCTGCATCCATACGACCCTCTTCTTCTCCGCGCCACGACTTGAAGATCAGGATCATGCCATGGCTGGTTCGCTTGCCAGACACGCGTTCACGAGATGGAGCAGAGACTTCCAGCCGCAGGAACAAAGGATCACCCGGCTTCCAAGAACCTCGGCTCCCTTTAGGAACAGAGAGCCAGTAATCAACCCAGGTTGAAAGCTCCGCATGACCGGCCCATCGCTCTTCGTCAAGAGGCTTCTCCTCGTTGCTCCCGCGCGCCCGGAGAAGTGCGACGGAGTGGGTGTCCAATCCCACGTCGCCATCCAAGAACTGAAACCTCACGTTATATTCCCCGGGCCCTTCCAGCAGGCGGGGCACTTCGGCCCACAAAGTGGCGGGCGCCGCCGATGAAATATCCTCCGTATTCCATTCGCGCAGTGGGCACAGACGATACGCCGGGTAAGGATCCTTTATGCCCAAATCCCTGCCGATCTCCCAAGCCGCACTGGCAACTGCGGGGGCAAAATCAACCGTGTCTCGCAGCCGCGAAGGAAGGGCGTCCTGCGGCTTGGGATTCACCGTCGTTCCCCAGCGGTACAGGGAATTGGTCAGTACTTGTGCAGCAGAGTCGAGCTTCGCCAGCGCCTCAGTCGCCGCCGCAAGCTTTCGCTCTTCCGGAAGGCTCCGCGCATCCGACAGTTCCACGAGCCCGTCAAGCAGACGCAGCGCGCCGAGGACGCTCCGGGATTCGTCCACCATGCCCTCATCCCCTTCCGCTTGCGCCAGCTTGAGCGCCTGGGCGGCTAACGCCCTGCGCGCTTCGAAGTATTGGCGATCGGGAAACTCCGCAAGAAGCCCTTGCCCGAACCGCATGGGCTGCAGGTCGTCAAGCTTGTGTGAATCGCGAAATTTCTTGTCCTTGAAGAGCGCTTGGCCGGGCACGATAAGATCCTGGATAGCCCTGCTGCCTGCCAAGTCCCAGCCGACGTTGCCTATCATCTCCGCCCATTCGCCAAAGCGTTCAGGATGAGGAATTCCGACCCTGCTTGCGTAAGCTTCCGAGAATTGTCGCGGGCTGCGTCCCCGGCTGTTCCACGCCCATTCGGCAGACGCAGTCACATTGAACGCATAGTAGCGGTTTGAGAACGTGGCATATCCGAACACACCGCTGAGCCGCTTGTCCACAAACTCCTGCATCCGCGCGTGCATGAATTGCGGCCCGGTAAAGGGAAAGACGGTGCGCCAGGAATTTGTGAGTTGAGGGTAGACGCCGAGCCAGTGGCCGGACCGGGCAAAGCTCTCCAGCAGCGGGTAGATCATGGGGCGGTGAGAGCTGTCGTACGTCCTTCCGCCGTCGTAGTAGACGATCCGGGTTTCGGGCGAGGCCGCTGCCAGGATCTTGTCGTTCACCTCGTAGCTGCCCTGCGTGGTTAGTATTTGTAGAGTGACCCCGGGCCTTCCTTGACGGGCCCGCTCGAAGGCCTCCTGGATGCCTTTCACTTCGGTGCCGTACGGCTCACGGCCTTTACACAGCGGGCAATAGCACGGTGATGCGTCTTCCGAAACCCAGACCATGACTTCCTTCACCCCGGGCAGGGCGAGAAACTGCCGCATCCACGCCGAGAGAATTTCGACGGTCTTGGGTTGAGAGAAGCACACCCCAGGCTCATAGTCCAGGGGGAGAGGCTTGCTGGGGTCGGGTGTGGAAGCCACCTCAGGGTGGTAGCGGAAAAGGCCCGTGCTGGCGAGTTGTTCCATATGCCAGATGATCGGCACCACTTCGATTCCCAGCGCCGCCGCCTTGTCCACGCTTTTCTGGTCAAGGTTTCCCTGGGGTGAGCCGTCGGCACTAAAGCCCAGATGGGGCTGGATCTCGATCACGTTGAACTTGCGGTCCGCCATCCATTGCAAGTCCGGAAAGTTATCACCCCCAAACCACTCGCCGCGCTCCGCCAAGTCAGGCCAATCGAGGAGCGTGCAGCGGGGAAACTCCACGGTTTCGCCCGCTTGGGAAGGGGCAGATACCAACTGCGCAAGCGTCCGAGCCGCATAAAGAAGCCCCAAAGGAGTATTAGCCGCCAGAACAAGGCCGTCGAACTTTCCCCCTTTCCCGATCGGTTGGATGGCGTAGGCTTGGTCGCGATTGGGGAGGTTTGCAAGCGACTCCCGAAGATGTGGTGGACACTGCCTGGACTTCTCAGTAGTTAGCACAAGCTGGATTTCGAAACCCTTAGCGCCGGTAGCCAACGGTTCCAGGACGCCTGCCGCGGCGGTCAGGAGGGGGTCCTTGGATTGAGGGAGCACCAAAACCACGTCGGCGCGGGATACCGATTTGGAACCTCGTACTTGAAGTTGTTGGGGAAGAGGGATGACGCGGCTCGACCACTTTTCGAGGACCGAGTCTTCACCCCTGACCGGCCCTGCTATAATCAAGCAAGATATTAAAAAGCTCATGGCCCATCGTGTCAGCATAGACATTTTCCCTTCCTCCTTGTAGCTTGCCTCTATAGCATCCTCGTGTCGCAACCCTGCTCCGCACTAAGGCTGTTTTCTCGCCCCAAGAGGCCACAGGCGCCGCACGAAGCCTCCCGACCTCATCATCATGGCCACTCCGATCAGGCCGAACAGGATCCCGGTCCCCAGGGTCAGCGTATTTCTTCGGACGTTCACGATGCCGGAACCGGTTACCGCCAGGACAAGCCCCATGATTGCTATGACCAGTCCAGCCACGGGGGCAGGGCTAGCGTGGCTCTCCGATGCGAGTGCGGTTCGCCCCAGTCGGCCAAAGAACTGGGCCGCACGGTCGGCCGCCTCACCCTTCGCAGGGAACGCGTAGGCAGCAACTACGAGCACGAGTGCGGTGATCCCCGCCGGAATCAGGATGCTGGCCGCTTGGAACGCACTGAGATTCGCAGGCTTAAAGGTCCACTTATAAAAAAGGAACGCAAGGCCGATGCCGATCCCCGCGAAAAACCCGGCCATCGCACCGGCGGCGGAAAGACGCCGGCTTAACAATCCCCCCAGAACCGGCAGGACCGTTGGGGGCAGAAAAAAGCCGAATGCAGCGACCATCGTGTCGAAGATGGTCCAGTGAAAATGNNGTGACGGCCAGCGCAATGGCCAGCGCTATGGTGGCGACGATCGCCGTCAGAACCCGCCCCACAATCACCAGCTCCTTCTGAGAGGCTTTCGGTCGGATCAGCCGTTGATGGACGTCTACGGTCAGCACGGCCGCGACTACGTTATAGCCTGACGAAAGCACCGACATCGTTGCGGCAAAAAGCGCCGCGATGATCAAGCCCAGCATGCCGGGCGGCAGCAAGGCAGAGCATACCCGGGCGTAAACGGTTTGTGGATCCGAGATTCTCATCTGCACAAAAGTGCGGGCGAACATGCCGGTGAAAATCCAGGCGGGAGGCAACAGGAGAAAGAGCAGGCTCGCCAGCCAACCGACTCCACGGCATTCGCGGTCATTTCGGGCCGAATAAAACTTCTGAATCAGTGACCAGTTTCCTGCCACCGACAGCGTAGTGAGCACCAGGAAGGCGCCCACATAAGTCCAGTTAAAAGGGGGATGCACGGGGCGGAAGAAATCCGCGGGGACCGCGGCCACAAACCGGTGCCAGCCGCCGGCGGCGTGGAGAGTGAGAGGGACCAGCAGAAGGATTCCCGTTGTGACCAGAACGAATTGGACAAAATCGGTTATGACGACCGCCCAAAGGCCACCCAGCACCGTGTAAACCAAAGTGATGATGCCGGCGGCGATCATGGCCACCGAAGGTGAAATGCTCATGCCTGCGGAAACAAAGATTCCAATCGCCACAATCTTCAGGCCTTCGTCGATCACCTTCAGGGGAATGCCTGACCACACAAAGACTTGGCGGACCGCCAGTGAAAATCTCGTTTCCAGAAACTCGACCGGCGTCAGCACGCCGGCGCGACGCCAGCGGCGGGCGAAAAGCCAGGTGGTGAGGAGGGTCGCCGGCAAGCTGGTCCAATAAAGCGTAAGGGCCACAAGCCCGTATTGATACCCGAGACCGGCATACACCACGATCGAGAGCGCGCTCACGGAGGCCATGAAGAAGGAAACGCCACCCAGCCACCATGACAATTGCTTCCCACCCGCGAAATACATATCCAGCGATTTCATCTGGCGCGAATAAACCAACCCAATCGCGATCATGGTGGCGAAGTAAGCGATCAGGATGGCGAAGTCAGCCCCGCGCATAACGCGCTCCAATCTCAGGGGGTGGCGGGAGAACTGTTTCTGTCCCACCGGTTTCCAGAGAGCGATGGATCGCCTCGAGCACCGCAGTCACCTGCCGGCCGTCCGCCCCCGTGACGTGAGGCTCGGTTCCTTCGCGGACGGCAAATAGGAAGTCCTCGAGGCAAGCCGGAAACGCGCCTCGCATACGTCCGAAGATTTCCGTATTTAAGAATAGTTTTGGATAGGAAAACTTCTCCGCGGTGCTGATCTCCATGGATTCGCATTTTCGGTCCAAATGGATGTGACCGGCGGTCCCGATGACCTCCATGAAGGAATCGACCATAGAGGGAAAAGTGTTCGGGTAGACCCAGGCTGATTCAAATGTGATGAACGCTCCGGAAGCAAACTTCACTTGCGCCTGGATAATGTCGTAAGTCGGAATTCCTTTCGCGGCCAGGACTTCCTTGCGGCCCCAGGCTCTCACCTCCACGGGTTCGGAAGCGAGCCACCATCGCATCAAGTCGATATCGTGGGAGGAGAGGAACCATGCGGACGTGGTTTCGCCAGCCCAGGCGATGTACTCGCTGGGCACAAAGATGGTGTCGTTTTTGCGGGCGTACCCCGCGAGGGGCGCCCCGATCTGACCCGATTCAATGGATATTTTGGTCTGGTAATATGGCCCCAGCCAGCGGTGGTTGAAGGCGACCTGGATGGTCTTGCCCACGCGCTTGGATATGCGAATCAACTCGTCGGCCTCAGCCGTGCTGGTGGTGAAAGGTTTTTCCACCAGCGCGTGTCTGCCCGACTCCAGAACAGCGCGTGCAGGCTCAAAATGATACTTGTCGGGCGTGGCCACCACCACGGCATCCAGATCCTTGCGCTCCAGCATTTGCCGGTAGTCCATATATCCGTGGACCACTCCGTAAAGCGAGCGGATGTTGTCGATCTGATCCTGGCGCAGCGCGCTGACAGCAACGACTTCAGCGAGCGGATGCGCCGAATAGATTTTTGCGTAAGAACTCCCCATGATTCCGAGACCGATTATGCCGATTCGCGTGCGTTCCATAACCACCCCCTAGGATTCCATCTTCCTTACGTGGGGAGAACCTTCTCCTCTTAGTCGCAACCTTCTTCGAGTAGGCGGAGGAAATTCTTCCCTAAAATCTGTTCCTTTTCTGCGTCGGAAATCCTGGCTGACAGGATTCGCCCAAGCGCCATGGCGGCTTCCAGGTAAGGCATATCCGATCCAAAAAGCACCCGCCCAGCACCAATGCCAGCCACCGCGCGCTCGATAATCGTGCGGTGGCTTTGCGAGCCAGTAATGTCAAGAAAGGTGTTGGGAGCCGCATTAGCGACTTCGAGGGATTGCTCATATCCGCGCCAAGTCACTCCCGAGTGCCCCAGCAGAATCCTGGCTTGAGGGAATTCCCGAGCAATGGGGCCAAGCAGCAGCGGGCCGCAATTGGCGTCAGACTCCCACGTGTGCACGAGCACCACTGCATGCGTCTGGTTGGCATAGTCCCAGACGGTCCGGTATTTGGGACCATTCACCGGATATTTGTGCAGGTCGGGGTGAAGCTTGATGAGCGGTGGCCGATGGAAGTAACTCCAGCGGTCCAGCTCGCGCAGAGCCTCCCCTTCAAGATTGGGGTTGACAGTGACGTAGCCGCAAAAGCGCGCGGGGTATTGCCTCACGGCTATTGCGACTTCGGCGTTCCCGCGTGGGCAGTCACTGTAGCAGGCCAGCGTCGAGGTGATGGCGAGTACTTCGACGTTTAGGATATCCATCACCTGTATCATTTCTTCTGCACTGTGTTTGACCGAGGGGAAGTCCGGGTGTGCGCCGAGGTGTCCATGGCAGTCATAAATGGGGACCGGAGATTTCATACGCTGGCCCTCCGGAGGAGCTGACGCAGTGTCCCGCCGGCAATGGCAAGCTTTGCCTCGTCCGAGATTCGAGCACTCGCCAAAACTGCGAGTGCCGCCCCAGGCGTGTAAAGCGGCAACCGGCTTCCGAAGACCAATTGCGTGGCGCCGAACCGATCGACAAAGCTTTCAAGCTGCCGGTGTGCCAGGTAGGTGGATGTGTCAATGTACAAATTCGAGTGGCGTTGCAGGAGAGGGAAGAGGTAGCGGTCAGCCCGGTACCCTGTTTCCAGCAGCAAAACCGGAAGCCGGGGAAACTTTTCCAGCAGAGAGGCGAGTGAATCCCACTCAATGTCTTCTCTCGTAATTGTCATCAGGATGGAGCACTCCTGAAGCCGCTCGTAAAGCTCTCCACAACACCAAGGGGCCGAGGAGAAGTTGTGTTTATTCGCTCCGAAAGAGAGGCGAACCGCCGCGGGCCGGAGAGCCCAAAGTCTCTCGATGAATTCCGGGTCCGGCAGGGCCGCCCACGCTGGAACCATCCGCGGGTGAAGGTCACGCGCCAGGGCTCGATTGCCCTCCTCCGCGTCATACTCCTCCGCCGTGAAGTGTGAAACCAATGCCTCCTTGATCCCAAACCGATCCATCTCCGCCAGGAGACGGTCGGTTTCGAGCGCGAGGTCTCCATGCACCCTGGAAGGGCCCACCCGCACGTTCGCGTCAAATAAGTCCCAAGCAGAAACTTCGCTGAAAGCGGGCTCAGTAGCTGATTCTGACAACATGCTCTCCTTTCGCGAGATGCGCGAGAGAGATGAATCCTTGCCTGACGATTGGAGTGGCGCGGGCTTGATCCACCATTACTTCAACGGGCTCCTGTTCCGGATGAATCTTCAAATCCGTTTCACTGGCGCAGACCACATGGAAATCATCGACAGAGGGGTTCTTATCCAACACCAGGTCGACCGCAGGGTTGGCGGACATCATTAACTGTGGGCCGCGGCGTAAGGAGCGCACCTGAGCGGCAAAAAATTCCTCGATGCTGTCCCTCTCGTTCACCACCAGGGTGCTGCCGTCAGCAGAAATTCCCCCCGCCATCAACGGTCCGGCGTTGCGGCGGAATAAAGCGGTTGTCGAACCGCGCGCGTTTCGGACCCTGAATCCGTCCGCAGACGTGGTTCGAAGCGGTAAGAGCGGCGCCGCTTCTTCAGAGGCTTTTTGGAAATGCATGGCGACCAGAAAGTCACCTTCCTTCTCGCGCGGTGAATCCAGTCGAAAAGCCTCGCGCGGCTCGACCGGAATTCGATCGAAGTCACGATAAGCGATGGTGGGGACCGGCTGCGGTTGCAGTTTCCAATGGGTATTCTCCCCTGTTGCGGTGATTACTGCAAATGCGGCTTTGCCTTGGATCAGTGCCTGAGCGGCATCGGTGTTAGTCTGGGCCCCTGGCGGAATATGCACGAACCATGAATAAGCATGAGGGACCGCGGCTTCAATGTGGTCGTGGACGATGAGGATGTCGGGCTTTATAAAGACATACTCGCGAGTCAGGCGCTGGATCTGGCTTGCGTCTCCATAAGCGGGAGCGAGGTTAGCAGTAAGGTAATCGATGCCCGGGGAGAAGACGTGTCGCTCAGATTTCGCGAAATTCTGAAACGCCGGCCAGTATCGGCCGTCGTAATCTTCCTGGCTGAAGGGATCGTCGTCGACGACCACGGTATTGTGTGCCGGCGCCTGCGAAAAGTAAGCCGCGTAGTAAGGGTCCCTGTAGTAATCTGCATAACCCGCCTCGGCCACCAATTCCTCGCCATAAGCTGCCACACGAAAACTCCCCTGGTCATGGTGCTCGTGATTGAACCAGGGGCCAACCCGCAGGGAAATCACCGTATCTTGGGGCAGCCAGCCGCTGCGCATGACGGCGCTGCCGCGCGCGGAAAAGATCCGTGAAAGCGGCGGTTCCGGCGTCACCTTCGATGGATGTGTGCAGCAGACAAGGTCCAGAAGGCCCGGAGCATGTTCGAGTGCTCGCCCCGTATCATGCAACTTCGAGAGTCCCATCAAAGTTCGGTCAGCCGCTGTTTCGTAGAACATTTGCAGAGCTGGATCGCCGGCGTATTCGGCGCCCCATGCGTACCCCGAGTGAGCCCTGAGCTCCGAGTCGAAGTCTCCGGTATCGAGCACCAAGTCTGGGCGAACCTGGGCGTAGCGCAGCCACCAAAAGCTCTCCATCATCTTCTCGAGGCTGCGGGGGCGAATGTCCAGGGCGTGCAGCCCGGCCATTCCCCACGACATCCCTTCCATAGCGAAGTTTTCATAGCCTGCAGGCTCAGCCTCGCTGCCGTCGCCGGGGAACAGCCCCTCCAGCAACCCTTCATAGGCTACGACAAGTTCGGCCAAAGCCGGCCCGAACCTGGGCGTCCAATCAGGGACGTCGCCATACAGCGCCACGCAGGCCGCAATAGCCCCCCCCACCGACTGGGCCTCGTGATTGCTGGCGGCGATGGGCAGCCGATCGCACAAGAAGTAGTCGTCTAAGGTGGGGCGAATTGAAAGTTTCCACAATGCCTCGGCAATCGTCGATTTTTCTTCCGACGATAGCTCATCCGCAATCAGGTCATAGCCGAATGCCACCTTTTGCGTGAACACCCCGACTTCATAATAGGTGTGGATCCCTTTCGCAGGGAACCACGCCGGCGTCCAAGTGGACCAAGCGGAAACAGTCAGCAGCGCGCGCCGGGCAGCCTCCAGTGCCTGCCGGTCACCGCTGATGCGAAAATCAAGGGCGTTAAACGAGATAGCGTTGCCATAACTTTCCATCAAGGCAAAGTATTCGGGGAGACCCGGATGCACGGAGGCGACGGAAAGCAGCTCGATGCTCTGGCCCGCCTTGGGATTGTATGCGAGGGAGTTCCGCAGCTCGCTCGCACGCCGGTGCGCGATGGCCAGCAATTCGTTCGAGTAGGATTGCGACCGCAATTGTTCCAGGCGCTCGGGGGTGAGGAGAACACGAGGATGCACGGGAACCTTGCCTAACACCAGGAAGCGAAATTCCGAACTTCCCGGGCGGCTGGTGATTTCAACCTTGTAAAGGCCGGGCTTGTCCGGAGCGGCAATCTGCGTACCCCGGGATCCCCCTGCCGGAACGTTCGCGGTGCGTACCAGCCCCCCCACGTCATCATAAACGGCTATTCGCGCCGCAGCGCCGGACCCCAGTTCGACCTTCAATGGGTTACCAGCCGCTACCACTTCTTGCGCCACGGCAATATCGTCAACCAATGAACGGTCCATCTTAGGCGCACGAATAAGGATGCGCGACGGTCTCTCGGCTTGAATTTCCAGTGCGCGGAGAATCAGCCGACTGTGGGATCCTAACGGAGGCGCGGCAACTTCGGCCTCAAGAACGATGACTTCGACGTCAACGCCGGCGGCTGGGATTTCCAATTGGCGGCCATACACCTCTGCGTCATGGGCGCCGGGCTGGAAGGAAAGCGAACGGTTGTAACGTCGCCCATCCACAACCCCAAGGGTGAAATGCAATCCCATGATTTTCGCGCACGTCTCGAGGTTGTAAACGATTCGAAATGAGGAAGAGGGGGTGACATGGAACATCATCGGCCGCGCCATGCCTACACGCAGGAGCCGTTCGCCGTGGGAGGTCGCGTCGCGAACCAGCGCCGGTGAGCCGGCCACTTGCGCAATATAAATCGTAGGGTCATAGCCCACATCCTGGGACAGCGGGAAGCTCATCCACCCGGGGTCACCCTGACTCATATCTTCGCGGAAGGTCCAGCGCGTGAAATCATTTGCGGGTTGGAGGCCGCCTTGCGGTGAGGATCGAGCATGAGCCTCCGCACACACGGCGGCGGATAGAGCAAGGATGGCGATGGCAAGTTGCTTTTGGTGCATCATGGCCGCGTTGCCAGAGAGCTCTCCTGAAGCTGCAAGAGGGAACCCGCTCGTTGCTGGACTTTCTCGAAGGCAGCGATAACGTCGTCAACATCTTGATGGGTCCCCAGAAACATATAGTGTTCGAGCCAGATGCCGTCCTTGCAAATCCGCTCGCTCTCGGGAAGAAACAGAGACTGGTAATCCTGCGGGGCGCTCCACTTTCCGCAGCCGCAGGGGGGAAGTGACCGGAAGAGCGAATTGCGATATAGAGGGTAAGGGTAGGTTGGCTGGGCTGGAATTCCTTCAGCCTGCAAGGCGCGCAGGAACACATCGCGCGACGCCCCGGCGAATGCGGCTGGATCATAGCGTAAGGTGACGAGGTAGTGGGTATGGTTGCTCACTCGCGGGTCGTCCGGGGAGAGCGTGAGACCGCAGAAGGTTTGCATCCGCTCGCGAAAGTACCGCGTGTTTTCCCCGCGCACGCAGTTCTGGTGCGGCAGCTTTTCCAGTTGCGCGCAGAGCAAGCCAGCCTGGAATCCCGTCAGGCGGTAGTTGGTGCCCAGGGTAAAGTGCTCGTACCAGCCGCCACCATGGCGCCGGCCAAGGTTGCAGAAGCCCCAGATCTTTTCGGCGAGCGAGTCCGAATTAGTGACGATCGCGCCTCCCTCGCCAGCCGTCACCAGTTTGAATGCCTGGAAGCTGAACGTCGCTGCAACGCCAAAATTGCCCACGGGGATGCCTCGCCAAGATGCTCCGTGGGCATGGGCAGCGTCCTCAATGATCGCTAACCCATGTTGCTTGGCGATGGCGCCCAAGCCATCGACATCCGCAGGATGTCCGCCGAAGTGAACAGGGATGATAGCCCGTGTGCGTGGGGAAACGGCTTGTTCGACGGCTTCCGGCGAAAGATTAAGGGTGTTGGGATCGATATCGGCGAAAACCGGGACTCCGTGGCGCGACAATACCGCCGTGGCCGTGGAGATAAAAGTGATGGGTGGAACGATCACTTCATCTCCACACTGGATGCCAGCAGCGGCCAATGAGGCTTCCAATGCGACCGTCCCATTAGCGCAAGCGATGGCGTGCTTGACCCCATGGAGGCGGGCGAAGGTCGACTCAAACTCCTTCACCTTCTCATTGTAACCACCCCAGGAACAACTGCGAAGAACTTCCAGAAGTGACTTCTCCTCTTCTTTTCCGTAAGTCGGCCATGCGCTGAACGGCTTCTGTCGTATGGGTTGTCCGCCGAAAAGAGCTAGGTCCATGCTATTGGGCTCCTCCCCCAGGGTCTTTCTGCGGGCGCAAGGTGTAACCGAGCAGCCTGGCGATCTTCCCGCAGGTCTCCTTTAGCCCTTCTGCAATCTCCCGGTCCCGCCGCGGAGTCACCCGCGCCGCTGGGCCCGAAATGCTCATCGAGGCGCAGACATCGCCCGTGGGAGTCAAGATCGGCGCGGCGAGGCAGCGGACTCCTTGGGAATCCTCTTGGTTGTCAAGCGCGAATCCACGAGCCCGGACCCGTTCGAGTTCGCGGTAGAAAGTGGATCGATCCCTGATAGTGCGGGGCGTTGCCGGGCGCAAAGGATGACTCTTCAAAATCGGCTCAATCTCCTGACGCGGCAGGCGACAGAGCAGACATTTGCCGAGCGCTGTCGAATGAACCGGGCTGCGTAGGCCGGCGTGCGCGGTCAGCCTGAGTGCGTGGGAGCTTTCGAGAACCCGAATATAGAGAACCTCGCCCTGGTCCAAAACGCCGAGGTTGACGGTTTCCCGGAAGCGCCGCAATAACTCGGCCATAAAAGGTATGGATAAGTTGCCAAGATCTGCGGACGGCTGGTCCTCATTTGTAAGGCGAGCCAAGCGTGCTGTGAATGAGTATCGACCTCCCTCACTTTTTACAATGTACCCGAGCTGTTCCAACGTGAAGAGAATCCGGAAGGTGCTGCTCTTGATCAGTCCACTGGAAGAGGCAATCTCGCCCAAAGGGACTTCGCGCTTGCCGCGGATTGCCTCCAGCACTCGCATGGCTTTGTCAACGACAGAAATGTAATTATTGGTTGGCATACGGGGGCGGAGTCTAACAAGCCTCGCCAAGTTTGTACAGAAATATTTTCAAATTGTTTTCACATCGTTCTATTGCATAGAACCATCTTTTGCAAGCCCGCATGTCTCTTTTCATTTTGTCTTCGTTTGACACTGCCACTCTGCCGAACGAAAATGTGCTAACACCGCCGGATCGTTCAAGGGTTCAGAATGGCGTTTCGATGCGCAGGCGAGGGGATAATGGGTAATAAATCTTACCGTCGAATTAGCGAGATGCTCCGCCGGCATCGGATTTGCGCCCATATATACGGTATTTTCATTCCGATTTGTGCGGCAAGCACGGCCGCCAAGGTGCTCGACGAAGGCTATACCGGCTGAGCATCTGCTCTTATTCTTAACTTTGCTCATAATCTAACCGACCTTGCCTCGCCCACATTCCATTCGATAAGGTACTCGTCGAGCTTTCCGGGACCCCAATATAGTGTTCTATGTAATAGAACGCGCAAAAAGATTTTTGTTGACATGGTCGCAACGTCGAGATATAAGCAGGGCCTTTGTTGAGGTCTTCCGGAACTCAAGTGAGTGTTCAAAAGCCCCTACTTGAGGAGCGTACTCGAACATGAAAATGAACCGGAGGGAGTTTTCCGCCGCCTATGTCGCGGCCTTGGCAGGCTCGAAGTTAGCGGCGGGCGAGATGGCACGCGCTGATACACCCGGCCGATTCCATTTTGACGAGAAGACTCGACGGTATTCACTGGAAGGACCTGTGGGAATCCAAAACGCTCGGCTCGGGGTTGAGATCGATGGAATCTCCCATGGGGTGGACAAGTCCGCACACGTAACCTGGAAAGAAAGTATCACTGAAGATTCTTAGCACGCATTGCGTCGGGTCTGGGTTTCAAAACAAAGAGGAGGCTATGGGGAGGTTATGATGATAGCGAAAAACGAGAAGCAACTTTCGAAGCTGTTTGACAAGGTCGCCATTGCTGCAAGGTTTCTCGCGTTCTTAGCAATGATCGGCCTTTTAATGACTCCGTCAACTTACGCCCAAAATAGGAGCGCGGGCGAGATTGGCGGCACTGTCACTGACACGACTGGCGCCTTCATTCCAGGCGCCGCAGTTACCATCCAGAACACGCTCACCGGCGTGATCACCAATCTTACCAGCGATAGGACTGGTGTCTATGATGCGGTGTCCCTGGATCCCGGCACCTACACCGTTTCCTTTGAAAAGCAGGGCTTCAAGGAGTACATCAAGAGCAATATCGTCTTATACGCGGAAGCAATCACAGTGAATGCCACCCTGGAAGTGGGGGCGGTAACCCAGAAGGTGGAAGTTAGGGCGGGGGTAGAACTCGTCCAGACTGAAACCTCGGATAAGCGTTTAACTCTTACCTCCGATACGATTGCAGAACTCCCGAGTGTCGGTCAGAATTGGATGGACTTCACCGGCCTGTTACCTGGTGTCAACATGGGCGCTTCAAGCAGTTTTTCATATAACACCCCCTCGGGATGGGGTGTCGGCTTCAACGGGCAAGGTGGGTTTCAGATGATGGGGCTCATGGATGGCGGTATTTCCACATTCATGTCGGGCCAGGAGTACTATTCGGTTCCGATTCAGGCCATTCAGGAAGTCGCCGTTAACGTGAGCAATTTCAGCGCCGAATACAGCAACGGCTTGGCAGTTTTCAACGTGATCCAGAAGAGCGGCACCAACCAATTCCACGGAGAGGCGTATGAATATGTCCAAAACGACAAATTCGAGGCCCGTAACTTCTTCTCGCCCAGCGTAGCGTCACTTCGCTGGAACATGTATGGTGGTACGATCGGCGGACCCATCAAGAAAGATAAGCTCTTCTTCTTTTTTGGTTTCCAGGCCAATCCAACAAATAGTTTCGGCTATGGGCTGGCCACCTACCCTACCGCTGCCATGCGGGAGGGGAATCTCAGCGGCCTGCCCCAGGCTTACAATCCCGCCGGCCTAGTGCAGAATCCGGACGGCACCTATTCGAATAATAGTCCTTTTCCCGGGAACCAGATTACGACGATTGACCCAGTGGCGAAGGCCATCATGTCGTATTACCCCATGCCGAACCAACCAGGATTCTACGCTAACGACTACTACACCATCTCGAATCCGTCGTCCAAATACAGCTACAATGGGAAGGTAACTTACAACATTTCCTCGGGGAACCGCCTAAACGTCTCCGAGTTCTTACAAAGCGGTAATATTCCTGCCAACCTGTATAACGGGCCGACCTGCCCGATTGATTGCTACTCCCAGGGTACGTTCTCACACAACGACGTGATCACTGATGTCTGGAGCCTCACCCCCAACACGGTCAACGAATTTCGGGCGGGCGTGTTGAGCAACCACGACCCGTATACGATGGGGGATGTAGGCAAGAACTGGGGCAGCACACTCAACATACCCAATCTCACCGCCAACGCGTTCCCCGGTATCAGCATCGGGGGGTCGGGATCCCCCACTAGCATTGGTAACTCGTTTAAGCACGCGCTGCTTGCCTATGCCTCGATTTCTATAGGTGATTCGCTCAGCCTTGTTAGAGGCAAGCACATCCTGAAATTCGGCGGCGAGTATAACAGCGGCCGGGACAACCAGTCTTGGGGTGATATCAATGCTGGCGACTTCAGCTTCACCGGGCAGTTCACCACGAACCCGCAAAATCCTACCGCTACCGGACTGGGCTTTGCCGACTTCTTGCTTGGCCAGACAGGCAATTGGTCCGATAACTGGACCCCAGCCTGGGGCAGCCGGACCGGCAGTACCCAGTTCTTCGGACAGGACGACTTCAAGGTCACTCCCAAGCTGACCTTGAACATCGGCCTGCGCTGGTTGATCCAACGCGGGATCACAGAGCAATTCAACCGGCTGGGGAGCTTCGACCCTACAGTGGTGAACCCTGCCACTGGCACACCGGGGGCTATGTGGTATGGCGGGCAGGACGGTCGTAGGGCCTTGGAGGCGACCCTCTGGCGCAACCTTCAGCCGCGTTTTGGTTTCGCTTGGGCACCCAAGAACAACTGGTCGGTTCGCGGCAGCTACGGAATCTTTGACAACATGTGGACCAATACCTACTATGGGGGAGGCATTGGCTACGGCATGAGCGTCTCAGGGTACGATTACGCTCCTAACTCTCTAATCCCAGTTTATTCGAACGGACAATCTTCGGAACTGGACCTTGGACACACCCCCCCGGCGATTCCGGCCTTCCCCCCCGGCGCAGACTTTTACAACGGGAGCGGTGTAGTCTATTATCCCTATCACACCCCGATGACGTATATCCAGCAGTGGCACCTCAGCGTCCAGCATCAATTCAAAGGCGATGTCATGGTTGAGCTCGGATATGTAGGGTCCCGGGGCGTGCACCTCTCCGACCCCTCAGACCTTGACCAAGTTCCCGCGTCCGCTATTCAGCAATACGGCGGAATCGGGGTCAACATGCAACCCTATCGACCCTATCCCAATTACACTGGCATTAATGATCAGGCGTTTGGCGGGTGGAACAATTACAATGCGTTGCAGCTTACCGTCAAGAAGGCCCTCGCGAAGGGTCTATGGGTGCTTTCGAACTATACCTGGAGTCACTCGTTGGACACGAACACCCAGAACGGTTGGATAGCCGCTGAATCGGATTATCAGATCGCCCAAAAGCCGGCATCCCTCTACGGTAACTCCCAAATTGACGCCAGGCAGGCGTGGAACGGCGGCTTTGTCTACCAGTTGCCCTTCGGCAAAGGGAACGCTTTGCTGAACCATGGCGGCGTTTTGAACGGCGTGGTGGGCGGCTGGCAATTGTCCAACACTTGGCAAGCGTCGGACGGCGAGCCATTTAGTCCCGTTTGGGGAGGCCCCAACGATGATTTCTCGGGGTCAGGAACTTGGTACCCGAACCGGGTGTGCAACGGACGAATCAGCAACTCCACCATCTCGGAATGGTTTAACCCGGCCTGTTTCGTTGCGGCTGCGCCTGGCACCTATGGCAACAGCGGGCGGAATATCCTGTCCGGACCGGGCTATTTTAACATGAACACTTCCCTCTCCAAGAGCTTCAAGGTTCCCCATCTTGGTGAACAATCAAAGCTACAAATTAGGATGGACGCGATCGATGTGCTCAACCACCCCAATTTTGGCTCAGTCCAAACGGGCGTCACCCCCGCCCCGACGAGTGCCGGGGTCATTTCGTCGGCCATTTCAAGCCGTAACATTCAACTGGGGGCGCGTCTCGTCTTCTAGTTCCTGTTACCCGCTTTCGGGGTCGTCCTTAGACGGCCCCGAAGGTTCTCTTCCGGGTTTCGCCTGTCATGCCCATTAAGGAAGCACTACCGTATTCAGTCTTGGTGGCTGCAAAGTGACGCAAGCTACCCGAACTTTCGCAGTTGCGGGCATGTTGAAGTGGTAAGTGTTTTCTTTTCAGCAAAGCGATCTCCGAGGTCTACACTACATTTTTAGCTGCACC
>PLWR01000640.1 GCA_003165615.1 Acidobacteriota bacterium
AGCGTCGGCCATGGCCGCTTTTTGGTTGTCATCGTGTTTGGCATTTATGACTTCATAATATAGCGGATGGCCCGCCGTTTGCGAGATTCTTTCCGCTTTCATTAATCGCTGTGCCACTTGAGCTTATCCAAGTGTCGCCCTCACTTTTGACCCCGCTATGACGGCGCTGGTGGTTTCAGTGCCAGAGGCACCAAGGCAGACCGGGCGAGAATGCAAGGTGTCGCAATTCCGGAACCTTTAGTGTCAATAGTGAACCGACCCCGGCACGGGGCAGGCTGCGCCACACCACCTGTAGGGTCAACCGCCGCTGTGGCAACACCAGTAATAGCGTTTATTCTGGCGTTTCTGGCGTTAAGGGCTTCAAACTGCAACGGTTGGGCACGTTCATGGGGTTCGGGGCAGGGATGCGAAGGGGACCGGGGAAGACGATGTATCGGGAGCGGTATCTTCATGGCCGCCGCAAGAGTGATCCGCAGAAGGTCCGGATCGCCGCGCGTCTGCGGCGGGAGACAACCCTGGCCTTGTAGTGGGTAGCTAATCGTCTGTGCATGGGGGGCGCCTGCGCACGTCGCTTCCCTGCTGCAGCGCCGTAACCAGGAAGGGGGGAATAGTGGAGAAATCTTGTTCTGACCCCCATATGGTTTGGAGAGGGTGCCGGATCCTACAACCGAGGTTGCGCCGCATCCGGCCCAACGCCCAAAAGTTGCCCTAACGGCATGCTCCGCCTGGCCTCCTCATCAATGATCTGGGTAGTATCGCAGACGATGCCCGCCTGTCTGAGCGCCCGCAACGAGCCCAGCGTCGCCGGCCCAACCACATTTCCCTGACCATCAACGTACCTAAATGTCTTCGCCGCGGGCTCCGCCGGCCCGGCACCCCTCACCGCACTGGAAAGAGGCGGACTTCCAAGCGCCACAACTTGAGCATTCGCAACACCTGCCTCGCCAACCCCGGGCGCGTTTTCGCCCCGGCTGGCCGAACCCTGAACCGAAGGGAGCGGAGGCGAGCTTGCCACAGCACGGCCCCCCTGCATCCTGCCCTCATCATGGGCTTGAATTTCCTGATCCACCGAATGCTTTTTCGACAAAATGTGGATTATGCCAACAATCCACAGCATGCATGCCGCCACGCTGGCCACCGCAGTTATCGAACGCCCAATTTCGGTCACTTGTTTGGAGATCCCCAAATCTCCTGCCGCGCCCTCCATTGCGCCATCCATAATACAAATGCTGAAAGGAACCGCGTAAACCGCCGCATACCAACAGTACGAGCTCCGCCCGGTCCGGACCGCAGCGTGTATCCACGCGGCGAAATTGAGATAAGGGACAAACCCCCAAAGGAACCACATGGACTTCTTAACGGCTTTCATGTTGCCGTGCTCCAGTTAAAAACTCGGCGTGCATGCAACCCAAAGGCCACAGCAGATAACGAACTCGTCCATCCGCTTGTGCATGGCCTGCTTAACCTGCAGATTCACACGGCACAGTACCGGCGTATAGACCTCCGAAGCGGTAAAGAGGATAACCCCCTGCTTCTTGCAGACGTAGTAGTTAGGCAAAATCTGCCGCAGGAGCGTCCGAACCACGCTGTATAAGGCGCTTCTCTGCCGGAAGACGCCTAGCTCGGCACGCTTCTCGTCCAGGAGCCGGATCACAGGGTTGACTCGCCCCTCAATTTCCAGGAATCCAAACGGCTCCCCACCCCAGTTCTGGATAGAGTATTCAGCGCGCTCCCCGTAACCCGTCTTCTTGTCAGCGGCCCCCACCGGCTTCATGTGGATGATCTCGTCCGACCGCTTGGACGGGGCATGCAGAACGATTTCTTGCGGGTCGTGCCAGGTGAACCGAACCGTCGCAGAGTACGCAGGCCCTTTGCCATCCAGGAAAACGGAATAGTTGCTGGACATGAAAGATGCGCGCTTAACTTTAATGGTCTTCATTTGAATATGTGCAGAATCGACGCTCCGAGCGCTTCGCGGTTGGTATAGATCAGAAGCGCACCAACGCTCACAGCAAACAGACGCGCCGCAATCGGACTTGCCGCCAGGCGCCGCGCCAACACCTCGCCCACCGTGGGCGACGCCCCCCCAGAGCCCTTGTGAAGCAAGTCAAGAAACGCAACCAAACACGCAGCGCCCCAGAGCAGGAAAAGGGGATTCCACACAAACGCTTCGCGGAAGTGGCCCCCGAAAAAGCTGGACCACGCGCGGGTCGTCCCACACATCGGACAGCCTACCCCAAGGTAGGTCTTGAGCGGGCACCTCAGCGCCGGCAGGACCCCCGCGAGCGAGAGCTCGCCGGCGGCTAGTACCGCCAGGGCCAAGCCGAAGTAGCCAAACCTTATTTTCGAGGAAAGAATTCCCATTCTCCAAGCTTTCGTTTCTGTTGCGCGGAAAAGCACATCCAGTAGTCAACGATCGCCACAATTCCCCCAATTCCACTAGTGACAATCGCGATCAGGACCCAAACCCACCCCTTTGCAGCCTGCCCCCACTGCATAAAACCGATGGGGACGCAGCACAGAAACCAAAGAATCGCGTACCCCAGCGAAACTTCCTTCGGGTTGGACGAGGGCGGCGGAGGCGGTACCGAAACGCCACCAGTGCTTTCGGTCAGTCTCTGCATCATCACATTGGAATACGGTT
Source organism: Acidobacteriota bacterium (assembly GCA_003165615.1). The sequence continues at coordinate 2,645 of PLWR01000640.1, forward strand.
GCCACACCGTTCCGCCTTCCTCAATGACCTGAGTTTCCCCCCTAATCTTGCCACCGACCATCTGCTGCTGAAGCTCGTCAAGGGTGAAAGGCCCGATTGGAGTGTTGCTCAGGTCNNGCGTAGAAGAAGCGCTTCACCTTCGCGGGCGGAGCGGGCAATACAGTGCCCGCGCCGCTGGCCAACAACTGATCCAGAGTCGTAAACCGCTTCGCTGCCTCATCAAGCACCTGTGTATTGCCGCCAAGTTTGCCATCCCCCTTCATCTGTCGAAGGGTCTCCAGCGAAACCGGCCCAATCAAATTGCCCTGGGAGTCCAGATATTGGTACGTCATAATAAAATCAGTCTCACTGCGCCGCCGCCGGGCCAGCCGCTGCTCCTCGCGCTCGGTGAGACACCGTCCGCAGGTCTCGCTTTTCTTTTCACGAAGCCACGAGCGCCTTCCCGCCTCTTACAATCATGAAGTGGCCCCATGCCCCCAAAGCCACCAGCGCCAGACTCAAGCACTGGGACGGCGACATGCCCCCGGAGTTGAACGGGAGCGATCCCCGAAAGTCACCGCGCGCGAACTCAAGCCCAAACCGGGCTATGCCGTACAGAATCATCCACCTCGCCGCGAGCAAGCCAGGCTTCCCCGCAAAAGCACAAGTGCTTCGTCTTAGATACAGCAAAATCGCCACTTCAACCCCGCTTTCAACGAGAGGCGATGGAAACCTAAAGCTCCAATCCATCACTGGCGCCAAGTTGATCACCCTGCCGTAACAGCAACCGCCGAAAAAGCAGCCCAAACGCCCCAGCGCGTGTCCAGCACAAATACCGAGCGCACCAGCATCCAAAATCGGCAACGTATCTAGTCCGGCGACCCTGGAGCAGAGAACCAGCGCGACCAGCGCCGCAGCCGCCCCGCCCAGGAAGGTAAAAGCAGGCCGCTGCCACGACTCGGTCACTCCGGCGTAGTAGCTGAACCACACCGCCCCCACCGCCCCGCACCCAAGGGCCAACAGACAGAGGTAAGGCCAAGCGCTCCGCTCAGGCCGGCCTCTCAGCGCGGCGTCCCCAACCAGGAAACCAATCGCGACGCCGCCCCCGACAAACGCATTGTAGACCGGGAAACTCAAGACGCTGGTTGATCCTTCTTCATGAAGCCCAGCACAGTGGACACCAGGAGCAGAAGCGCCACGAAAAAGCTCATCGGATTCACAGTGATGCAAGTCAGAAGAGCAAGGGCAAGAGCAACCGCCTGCACGATAGGCCCTTTCCTGCCGGGTTTTCTGGTCATAATGCCACCCACAATCGCGAGAATCGCGGCGATGACCCCAAAGAACATGAAGACATTACCTGCTGACGAGGAATCCGAGCTGCTTGCGTTGCCCGCCGCTGAAAGCCCAGCGGCACACGCCCCCGCGCAAACAGCGGCCGGCAACCCCAAGAAACCCGCGACGATTGCTATGATGATTGATGCAATTTTCATAAACGCTGCATTCTGTCAACTATCCATCTATCTCCTACTCATTTGGCTTTTCGGATACGCCCCGTTTGTTGCGGTTTCTGGACTCCGCTGCCCGCATTGCTCGCGAGTATGATTACCCCGCGCCGCCGAGCAAATTCAGAACCACCGTCTGCGACGCATTGCCTTCGCGCCGGCCAAAACACGGCTGTTGCTGGCCACGCATTCCTCGCCACACCTCCCCTATTCGCGCCCCACAGGATTTGCATTCCATGTTTGTTCAGTGTTAAAATTGGGGTTCTTCACAGTGTTTCATCGTATTTGGTGTCGCGGTCAATCAAAGCTCTGTCCATGTCTTGTCGAAGACCGTTCCGTTTTGGATTGTGATCGTGATGGCTTTTGCTCCGCCAACGCCATCGTTGGACTGGTAACCCATAATCTCCATCTTCATCCCTTTCAACTCCGACTCTGACTGCGTTCCTGGTTTGCCCAGAAGTTCTACGACCTCCTTCTTGCTCATTCCAACCCTGATCTTCTCGTAGTCTGCCTTCGAGACGGCCTTGCCACAACCAGTCAGAAACAAACTGGCGGTCAGCAGTGCTACAGTGATTGAAACGATCAACGTCTTCATGTTTGATTTTTTCATGGTTTTGCTCCGCGAATCAGATTTCTTGCGATTTACTTCCCATTGATGCGCTGATATTCCCCTCGCTTCGCTAAATAGCACGGGAAGGCTATAATCCAAATAAAAAGGCAGCTCAAAACCCATCCTGTTCGCCCCATATTTAGGATTCCTTTAATCTGCCCTTTTTGAACCCCAATTTTCTTAGAGTCAATAAAGACCCAAATGCTTGTAGCCAAAACTATGACTGCAACGATGCCTTGCATTTTTTCCTTATGTTTTTTCCTACTCGTATGGCTTTTCGGATACGCCCCGTTTGCTGCGGTTTCTGGACTCCGCCGCCCACTTAACAAGAGCAACTGCCTTGCGCCAGCGGGCAAATTCAACGGCCGCTATCGTGCGCTTGATCGCTTTGCCTTTCCGGCCCGCTGCGCTGCTTGCAGATGGCTAGCAACTGATGCGTTACCTGAAACAGGTCGAATACCTCCATCACCTCAGTGTCGGAATAATCGACTGGCTGCTTGGTCGCAAAGAGATATTCGTGCAGGTATTTTGCGGCTTCTTCCAGTCTCCCCGGGTTGATCTGGACTGCGTTCCTGACCATTTCCCGCGCCGTATCAACTAATTCTTTGTTGCTCATACTCTTCTTCGCCTTCCCACGGCTTCGGACAAACAAAAGGGCGCGAACTTGTCGCACCCTTCTCTGAGGCACCGCGAAGCGCCCTTTGGGGGAGTGCTCCAAGCCGCGCCGTCTGGCGCGTGCTCGGGCAAGTCCCCCACTGTGAAAATTCGCGGTTTTCAGAGAAGACCGTAGCCGTGCTACGCTAAATTCTTGTTGTTTATTCGGTTATCTCACATGACTTTTTTGCCAACGCTGGCCAGTTTAGCACAAGTTATGACCCTCCGCAAGGGCGAATCCCAAGAAATCCCCAAGATATTTGCCTTGCCGACACACCCAGCACAGCGGCCATGGCGGTGTCGGTTCTCACTATTGATACTAGTCTCCCGCCGGATGTAAAGGGGTAGGAGCGACGCTGGCCCATTTCCTTATCCGCACACCGAGCGCCCGTTGTTCGACGGGCCGTGAGTGGCAGGCACAGGGAAGGATGAAGGAAGAAGGA
>PLWR01000608.1:0-3138 GCA_003165615.1 Acidobacteriota bacterium
ACGAGACGCGGCCCTTTCTGCAAGGAGCTCGCCTGACGGCCTGGGAACTGGCCAAGGACCACATACCCGTCACGATTATCACCGACAACATGGCGGGGCACTTCATGAAGCAGGGAGAAATTCGCGCCGCCATTGTGGGCGCGGACCGCATTGCCTCCAACGGTGACACGGCGAACAAAATCGGAACCTATTCCGTTGCCGTGCTGGCGCACGAGAACGGAATTCCCTTTTACGTGGCCGCGCCACTTTCTACCATCGACATGAGCCTTGCTTCCGGCGAGCAGATTCCCATCGAGGAACGCTCCTCCGACGAAGTCACGCATCTTGCGGGTGTGGCCATAGCGCCCACCGGCGTTCAGGCGCGGCATCCGGCGTTCGACGTCACCCCCGAACGCTACATCACGGCCATCATCACGGAAAAAGGCGTGGCGCGGGCGCCCTACACCGAAAGCCTACGCGGGTTGTTCGCTGAGTAATTTCTCTGACTCGGGCACGGGGCCGTCCGGAGTCCCCTCCACGATTCGGCGCAGGATGCCGGGAATTTCGTAGACCGCGCGGTTGCGGATGGCAGCGGCCTGGGCGCGAAAGTGCGCCAGATTTCCCCGTTCCAACAGCTCCTTGACCGCAGCGGGGATTTGATGCGGCCCTCGCACCACCAATCCCAGATGCTTCTCCAAAATCCATTCGGCGTTATAGCGTTCCTGCGGCAGCGTCCAGGCGTTGCGTTCAACGATGACGGGCAAACGCATGGCCACCGCTTCGCCCACGCTTCCCGGTCCGGGCTTGCCGATAAAGAAATCGGAGATGGCCATATAAAACGGCACCTGGGTGGTAAAACCTTCCACGAAGGTCCGCAGGCGTTGGCGGCGGCTGCGCAGGGCGGTGGCCAGCTTTTCATTGCGCCCACAGATGAAGATGAGTTGAAGATGGTGGGGGCCTTCGGCATCCAGACGCTCGGCGATTTCGAGCATGGCGTCGGAACCCTGCCCGCCGAATAGAACCAACCCCGTGGGCAGGTCGGGATCAAGCCCGCGCTGTTTACGCTCCGCGCGCGGGTCACTCAGGATGGGCTGATAAAAGCGCGGGTGCAGGATCATGCCCGAGGCTTGAAAAATGCGGCCGTCGCAGATGGCCATGGCGCGTGCCTGCTCGACGGCGCGGTCCGACCCGCAGATGATGTTCTCTCCCCGGGGCTCAATCCAGAAGTGCGGGGGATAATCCGCGATGTCGGTCAGGAGAGTGACAAAGCGCGTGGCGGGCCGCACAGTGCGCAGGCTCTGGGCCAGGGCGCGGTTGAAGTGCGGAACCACCGAGACCACCAGGTCGGAGTTACTGGAGCGCCAGAACTCCTCCAGCAAACGCACTGCCTGGGGGTGCAGGAGGCGGATGAAAAACTGCAATACGCGCACCGTCTGCGGCGTGCCGAGCGTCCAACCTTTCTTCAGCATCAGGTTGTAGAGGTCCTGCATGCGCAGGCCGGTCAGCTTGCGCCCCCAGTCAATCGGATCCATCAATTCCTGCAGATTTACCAGCCGGACTTTCCACCCGCCCTCTTCATCCATCACCAGGCGGAGAGCCTCGGCAGCGGCGCGATGGCCGCCACCCGCATCGAAGAAAACAAGGTCGGCGTTGATCATGCTCCTACCTTTGCATAGTTCGTCTATCCTGTAAATAGGCAATAGTCACTCTTAATAGATACTTCATTCTGGATATACATTCCTGTAACATAGCCGTTTTACGCTGTATCGTGCGATGTGATCTTCATGTGCATACGATCCACTCCGGCATGTGCACGATGCCGCTGCTNNACCTGCCGGATGCCCAGCGGCAACGAACTGCACGTCGGCGTTTACGACCTCACGGAGCGGCAGCACGTGGAAATCCAGCGCTTGCGCAATGACCTGCCCCGCCTGCTGGCCTACCTGAACGAACAGCAACTGTTTTACAGCGTCAACCACGCTTTTTCCGCCCTGACGGGCCGGCGGTCCATGGAGGATTTCGTTTGGCTCGACGGCGCCTTCCCCGGCGTGGAGGTGCGCAATGGCCACGTTCCGGAGCGCAGCAACCGCCTGGCGGAGCGTCTGGCGGAGAACTTGGGAAAGGCCAAGCTGGGGGGCAGTGACGCGCACTCCTTGCGCTCGTTGGGGAGCGTTTGCACGCATGTTCCGGGCGCGCGCAACAAGGCGCAGTTTCTCGACGGCCTGCGGCGCGGGCGCGGGCAGGTGGAAGGTGAGTCAGGAAATTTTTGGCGCTTGACGCGCGACGTTTTACAGATTTGCGCCGCGCTGATGGAGGAGAAGCCGGTGACCACGCTTCTCGCCCCCCTGCTGCTGGCGGTTCCCGTGGTGACTTTTCTCAACTACGCAACGGAGGAAGTGTTCGCGCGTCACTGGGGAAGCCGCTGGGAACGTTGGCGGGGCCGGGAGAGGACCGTTTCCACCCGCGGAATGCGGGCGGCCTCCGGGGAGGCAAGCGCATGACACTTCCCGGCCACATGCTCGACTACATCGCCACGCGCGACCATCGGCTGATGCGGCGTGTTCACCGTTGGCGGCCGCCGCGCTGGTTCCGGCTCTGGATGATTCTTGCTACGCGGGGGGGCGACGGCTGGCTCTGGTACGGGCTGAGTGCTCTGGTCCTGGTCTTGGGCGGCTCCACGCGGTATGTGGCAGTAACCGCGGCGTGGACGGCTTGCAGCGTCGGGGCCATTATCTTTGTCATCCTGAAAAAACTGACGGGAAGGAAGCGGCCGAACGCCCTGGAGCCTCATTGCTGGGCCACCCTGCTGCCGCCGGACCAATTCTCGTTTCCCTCCGGGCATACCATTACAGCTTTCGCTTTCACGATGGCGGTGGGCAGCTTTTGTCCACACTTGATGGGAATCCTGTTGTTTTGCGCGCTGAGCGTGGCCACCTCGCGCATTTTGTTGGGAATGCATTTCCTGAGTGATGTTGTGGTGGGCGCGTTTCTGGGCGCCGGATTGGGTTACGCGGGCTTTGTGATTTTTGCTTAGTTTCCTCGGGCGCGAGCGGCCTTCCCGCCTTGAGCTCCTCTCTGCTCATACGCCGCCAAGTCGGCGCCCGAGGGTTCTACTGAGCGCTGCATAATACAGCGACGGATAAACCCCCTCACCCGACT
>PLWR01000608.1:3180-3316 GCA_003165615.1 Acidobacteriota bacterium
ACTCAATTTCGCAGCGCTCAGTAATTCCCCACCGGCAGGGCTTTTAGCCGCATGCCTAATCCCCGAAACCAAATCCGAGAAACTCATCAGACTCGAGTTCTGAGACAGCCTCCAGGGGGCGAGGGAAGAAGAATTC
>PLWR01000042.1 GCA_003165615.1 Acidobacteriota bacterium
ACCCCTGGGATTTATCGCTTTCGCGCCAGAATGGCTGTTCTACAATGGAGGCACTTGAACGGAGGATAGGGCTCCGCAGGGATGCGACCCGAGCGCCGATTCAAGGGCCAGAATGGCAAGGGGCGGGCTTCCCTAGCCGCCCCCAAAACTCAACCCCAAGACCCCGCCGGGCATTAGCTTATTGCGGGCAAAAAATGGTCTTGACAATGGGGTCCACTTTAGCCTGGACAACGCTTCCGCGAATGGTGGCCCCTTTTTGCAAGTATCGTTTCCTTCATCGCCTTCATCGTCGTACCAATTATCAAATTCGCGGTGCCACCTACGCCTTTCCGGGCAACCGTTCATTACGAAGCCGTCGTTCTCCCCTCCGCGATAACAAAGGCGTGGCCTTTTCCCAAGGTCATGAAGGACGGCACCGTCAATCCTCTCGAACGTGTGACCGGTAGCTTTGATTCACCGCAAGAACTTCTAATTCTAACCGTAGTAAATACCGGTCCGTCAGTGCGTCATAACGTCAGCATGACCATAGAGGGTCTGCCTACATTCGCGGGCGCGGAATTAGGTTCCCTCAATCAATCAACTGCTGTCGCAAGAACGTGGCTAACGCCGAAGTTCCAGCAAGAAAGTGGAAGGCTTTTATTGCCGCCAATTCCGGAACTGGCCGCTGAAACTAACTTTCAGGTCTTCATCTGGGGGCACTTCCGGATGTTCGGCCCCCAAATGGAACTACGATCCAACGAGGGCCAGGGTCCAGTGGATGTTCTAAGTGCCATCGGCGGCTGGCCCCTGATGCTTGCCGTGAACGCGTGGTGGATTGTAATGATACTGTGCGGCGGAGTAGGTATTTGGTTTTTGAGGCGTTTCAACGAAACGCAAAAGTCATGTTAATTCTGCGTCGAGGCTTGGCGGCTATCTTCGATTTGGCTTTTGTACTGAGCTATCTGTTCTCCGTGAGCTTTACGGCACCCATCATAGGCTTCGCTCCCAAGAATAGCCCTGTGCTGACCGCGCTAGATTTCGCGTTTCCGCTCCTTTACTATGGCTGCCTGGATTCAGGATTCTGTGGCGCGGGCACTATTGGCAAGCGCCTCTTTGGACTGGAAGTCCATACGGGCGAGGGTCGTACACTTCGGCTTTATGTGTCATTGGCTCGCACAGTCCTGAAATTTGGCTTGCCGCTATTAGCGTTTGGGCTAGCGGGAAGCATCGTATTCACAAAAGGGTTCATCGGGATCGCTGCCACTTTAGGCGCAGTGGTGGCCCTTCCGATATCGGTTCTTGTCGGGCGGGGAGCAATTGGGGTACATGATAGGCTGCTGGGAACTTACGTTTCAAGAAGTGGTAGCAAGGCTTCTCAACCGCGCGAATGGCGCATATATTGGCCTATGACTGCCCTCGCTACCGCTGCTGTGGCCTTTCCAATCTCGGCTTTCATCACTAGGCCGTTTAGTTTGAAGCCGACAAGCACTACCGAGATTGTGAACGAAGTTGAGCCAGAAGTTGAAATTGCAAAGGAGATCATGTTTGGAAAAGGAAGCGAGGAGGTTCGACCTTTTGTATCCCGCATAGAAGTAGTGCCAAGCGCTTGGGAGTTTCCGACAGACTACAGCAAGTCATATGCCAAGGTCCCGCCAGAAATTGTCGCCGAACTACGCGGCAAGCAGGGTGCAGCATTAATCATAGTCGAGGTATCAGAGCAGGCGGCGTCGCAGCAGATGCTTCGCTCGGCAATAATTGAGCGCATCGCTTCGGCGGGCGCACCGTTGCTAGTTTCGCCAAAGGACCTGCCTACATTCCTGTGGATTGCATTCGCAGTCAAATCGACCTTCGGCCCTCTGGAGTTAACGCAAGCGGATTACTCGATACTCATCCTGAAAAGGTATCGTACGAATACGAATCAATTAGAAATTGGGGTCGCCGAGCCTTCGCCTAATCGCATTGTGGCAGTTGGGACTGCCGGGCCGCTGGTTTCCGGGTCGCTTATCCACTTCCCAGGGTCGGATTAGGCCGCGCAGCCTTCCGCACGGGGCGTTCCAGGTCCCGTGCCCCGAATGCCGCGCGCCTCGCTTGCAGACACCGAGCGCACCCCACCGCGCGCGTGGCTGACTGAACGTGATGAACCACGGTATGCCACCGGGAGTTGGCTCGATCTGCTCGTACGCCGAGATCATGATGTCGAGATCGTTCACTTCGCGCTGGCTGCGGGCGCCGGCGATCAATTCAAGCGCGGTGATGGAAGAGAGCAGGCAAGCGCCACCGAGGCGGTCCAGGTAGTCGGCGGCTTTGGCGTTTCCGCGCGTGAAGTCCACCATGATGTTGGCGTCAACGAGGTACGCCATCGGATCACGGTATTTTCAGTAGCGTGGCCGGCGGATGCGGTCTTCGTACGTTACGCCATCGGGGATGTCGTCGCGGTCGGCCCACATCCCGAACGCCGCAAATTCGCGAACGGACTTCGGCCGCTTTGGCGCCTCTTCCGACGGGAGATGCACTTCGACTCTCGTGCCCTCGGTGAGCTGCACATTCTCCAGCGGCTTGAAGACGCCGTTCTCGTACGTAGGGGGAATCGTCATGGTCGCCTGCTTCTCTATCCCCAATTGTAACGTAGGCGCCCGCGGCATAGCGGCCGGTTTGACGCGCACTCAGGCCGGTTGTAACCTAAGACATGGCGCCGGCTCACGCTGCCGCCAGTCTGAA
>PLWR01000715.1 GCA_003165615.1 Acidobacteriota bacterium
GCCGGTTGCGAGCCACCCTCTCCCCGGGGAGAGGGATGTTGGTCTCGGCGCGCCTGCGCGCGCGCGGGGGTGGGCGCGTGCGCGCCGCGCGATATTTCCATCCTTCTCCGAGGGGAGAAGGTGGNNCCTGCCACGCACAACCGCGGGTTGGGCGTTTCTCGTCAGTGTGGCTTCTTGCCGGGCGACATCAAGACCGCGCGTAAGAAGGTTGGACTGAGCCGCGATGCTTTTGCTCGCACCTTTGGCCTGAGTCCGGCAACGCTGCGGAAATGGGAAAACGGTGAGCGCCAACCCACCGGCGCCGCCCGCGTTTTGTTAACCATTATCAGCCGTGAACCCGAAGCCGCCCTGCGGGCCATCCGTTAATCGAGACGGGAAAAAGGTACCTGACACCTTTTCCTCCGTGATAATCAAAAGAGAATCTATGCGGTGGCGTCTCCTGCGACGGGAACTCGGTAGGCACCGTTAAATAATTCCACCACCGGTTTCGCTGCTGGATCGCGGAGGAACCATCGGACGCGGACATGCCCAGGGCTGCCTTCAATGACGCGCCTGTCAGTCACGATTCGCCTAATGGTTTTGTCAACAGATGGGTCGCGCTTTCCCGTCGCTTCATAGACCTGGCCCAAATAGAAGTGCGCCAGGGCGGCGCGCAGTGGGGAGTCGGTATGCATGGCGTTGAAGCTTGACAACAGCGGGTAGCCATCACCGTCAGCGTTTTTCTGACCGTCGATTCTTCCCTTAATAACGAAGGCATAGCAGGCAGGAATAGTTGAATCCCGCGCGGAAGCGGCGGGTGAGGCGGGGGTAGCCACAGTCAGTGCAGTCCTGACCGTGGGTTCTTCTGGCGGTGGTCGAGTTACAGCAAACTTACTTTGGACAGGGCAACGATGGCGGCGTGTTCCATCCCGATTGACGACCTGCCGATGGAGCATCGACCGTGAGAAAAGCGGACAGAAGGGCGCTGTGGGGGGCTAGCCACTTTGTCTCATTTCAACGGCGTTGTCCGCCGATGAAAAGAAAGGACGAACTGCCACTCCACAAATGCTGGATATTGTGGTTCAACCGGGGATGACCGCAAGATGTTGCAATTTGGGCTTGACCAGTTGGAGCTGTGTGAACTACATTTACCTCACCAGTTAAGCTTTGATTGGTGGGGCAGCGTGTATACGACTATCGACCTGTTTTGTGGCGCGGGCGGAATCACGGCAGGGTTCCGGCTGGCGGGTTTTCAATGTCTATATGGAAATGACTGTAACCCGTCGGCGATAGCAACCTTCGAGTTCAACCACCCCGGGGCGTGGGCCGACCCCCGTAAAATCGAATCTATTGACCCCCGTTCAGTGCGAAGGAAGCTCCGATTAAAAAAGGGAGAGCTTTCCGTATTGACCAGTGGCCCGCCATGCCAGGGATTTTCGATAAACGCTCCTGAAAGGTTCTTAGAGGATCCACGGAACGCATTGTTTAAGAACTACGTGCGTTTCCTTGATGAGTTCGCGCCAAAGGCCTTCGTATTTGAACATTAGGCTATGGAATGAAATCTGCGATGCGATGCAGTGCGCGAATCCGGCCTTTCTCCCTTTAATCAGCATATTGATTGAGGGCAACTTGCTGTTTGGGCGGGTGTCTATAAGTGGAAAAGAGGCAAGCGATGTATCAGTACTGAATAAGGAGTCCCCGTCGTGATGGATCATCAGGTCAATCAGTCTAGTGCCAGCAAGAACGAAGTTAGCCCCAATCTCAATTGTCTGGATGGCAAGCGCTGTCCAAAGTGCGGCTCTTATGGCCCATTTGAGGTCGTAGTCTCAATGAGAGTTCTGCTCTATGACAACGGCAGCGATGATGCCGAGGACGGTTCAATCGAGTACGATGATAACGCGCTCGCTATGTGCCACGCTTGCCGATACGAGGGGAAATTTGGGGACTTCAATGTTCGATGAGGAATGCTGCTCATGATCAATTGGGTATTCTTCCCGAAGTCGTCACCTCCCCCTGAACTCGGCGTCCTAATCGTCAAACTATTCGAAGAGATGGCCGACGCGATCGACTCGAGTATGAAGGCGGACCAACATAGCGACATCGTCATGGCACGACTCCGCCCAGGCCTGGAAAAGCTTGGATTCCGGGTCGAGAAGGGGAAGTCCAGCGACGACAAAATAGTTGTACCCGTGCTCTTCGGGCGCAAAGGCAAGATTTTAAAGTGTTTCAATGCTGACGCCCACGCCGCCAGTAAGGGGTGGGTTCTTGAGGTCGAGGCCGGTCGGGCCGTTGATAATAATCAGTTTCTGAAAGACATTTTTCAGGCCTGCATGATGCATGATGTTCTTCATCTTGCGATAGCCGTCCGCAACATATATCGCAATTCGGACGATTTTGCTAAAGTTGAAAGTTTTCTTGAGACGCTCTACGTCAGCGGGCGACTTCAACTTCCTCTTAAGGGTATTCTGCTCATTGGTTACTGACCGCGCACTGAAGGCAACCATCTTTGTGAAATCCTCAGACCGGTTGGCTACGGCACGGATCTTGTGCCGCTTCCTCCATATGGTATCGCGCTGAGATTCACCACATACCCATCCAGCCCGTGAAGCGGGCGTAAGATCGTAGCCCATGGCGCAAGCCGTGGGGAAATCGGCCCCCCACCCCCCCCCAAGCCCCTTTAGGGGCGAAAGAAATCACGACCATATGTAACGCTCGTCGTAGGCGATGCCATTCTTCTTGAGGAAGGCGATCAATTCCTGCTGGAAGGTCACGCGGCGGTGATGCTTCTCCTGGTCGCCAATATAACGTACCACAGCTGGTGCGAGGGAGTGGCTGACGCTGAACGCGCCATAGCCGGTTTGCCAATCGAAGCCAGCAAGGCGCCGGTTGCGGTGCACCCAACGCGAGGAATTGGTTTTCACCACCCGCAGAGCGTCAGATGTCGCCAGTGTCGGCGGCATCGAGCAGAGCAGGTGCACGTGGTCGGGTCTGGCGTTCGCGGCCCGGAGCGCGCCGCCAAGCTCGCGCACGATTCCGCCCAAGTAGGCAAGAAGATCGTCGTGAAGCGCAGCGGTGATGAGAGGCTCGCGGTCCTTGGTGCTAAAGATAACGTGCGTGAGGAGGTTCGTGTGGGTGTGGGACATATTCTTTCGCCCCTCCGGGGCTTGGGGGGATTTTACTCGAATTTCTCACCCACGGCTTGCGCCGTGGGCTACGATCTTTCGCCCGCTACGCGGGCTACGATGCCAAGTTGATATCGCGGCGCTTGGAGGGCGGAATGCAACCTTACCCGCTGCATCCCGGGACCCTCACCTTCACCGGATTCGCATGGCCCGACTTCCTTCGTTCGGCAAGCCCGCAGAGGACCGCAGCGCTAATATGCGCGCAATAAAATCCTCCGGAAATAAGACAACAGAATACCGCCTCGTCTCTTTGCTAAAAGAGCATGGGCTTCGGGGGTGGAGACTGCACCCGCCGCATATTCTGGGCAACCCCGATTTACTGATTCCAAAACGAAGGGTAGCAATTTTCGTTGACGGGTGCTTCTGGCACGGCTGCCCAAAGTGCGGGCACGTCCCGAAGACAAACAAGCCCTATTGGCGAGCAAAGATCACCCGCAATCGCACTCGTGATCTGAATATCACCGGAATACTCAGGAAGTCAGGCTATCGCGTTGTCCGTCTTTGGGAGTGTGACCTTCGGCAACGACCTAGCCTTTGCTTGGGCCGAATCCGCCGTGCCACCCAGAGTGGCGCACCCAAATAACAATACCTCCGTGCGAGAGTGCGCTTTTCTCAGGCGCGATACCGCAATGGCAATCGCACGTCATCAATCTGGATTTGGCACGCCGCCACCGTTGCCTGGTCCAAAGCAAAATGGTTGTAACTCGACCACCGCCAGAAGAACCCACGGTCAGCGCGGACCTGTTTTGTAGGTCCGCGGTTCGTCCCGAAATGACATCAAAGTGCCGCGGACCTAGAGGACAGGTCCGCGCTACCAGTTTCGCATCCTGGGTCACATTGACGGTTCGTCGCCTTGTCGGAAACTGGCCGCTGCCGTGTATACGTGACTCCTCAAAAAGGAATTGGATCTGCCTCGTCTTCCCGGGTGGGATGACACGATCCACGGCACGCTACATCAGGCAGCGTGTTACGCCAGCATCTTCTCCACCACGTTGCCGTGAACGTCGGTCAGGCGGAAATTGCGGCCCTGGAATTTGAAGGTCAGCTTGGTGTGGTCGAATCCCAGAAGCTTCATAACCGTGGCGTGGAGATCGTGTACGTGGACTTGATCCTGGGCGACATTGAAACCCAATTCATCGCTTTCTCCGAGGGAAAACCCGCGCTTAACTCCGCCGCCCGCCAGCCACATGCTGAAGGCGTTGGGATGATGGTCGCGGGCACGGCAGGCCGCACCGGCGCGATGAATCCCCAGTGCTTCTTGGCCGCTTCCGGGGCCGAGTAGGTTGCTGTGGCCGATTCGGGAATTTCGGCGCCCTGGTCAATCCAGGCGCGAAACAATTCGATCTGCGCGGGCTCGAGAGGTGGGGCGCCAAAAGGCATCCGGGTAAGCTCGCCAATCCCCATCCCCCGCACCGAAAAGGCCGCGACTTAAACCTCATTGCCGCCTTCGGCCGATTCCTATAGAATCACCCTTTGAGCAGAATGCCCGAGCACGGTGCGCCCCATCCCAGGCGCGAAGGTGACGAAGACTTGCCCGCTTCCCTCCCCCGGCGATTTCCCCGACCCCGATTGTTCGTCCCGGCAATTCTCGTTCTGGGCCTGGCCGCGTTTTTCTGGCCGGCGCGCGAACTGGGCAGCGATAACTTCATTTTCTATTTCCCTTCCAACCACCACATACTTCCCCTCGAAACCGCGGGAGGCGCCAAGTACCTGCCGCTGTTGCAAATTCTCAATATGGTGGGCAAGGTGGGAGGAATTCAGGAAAAGAAAAACTCCATCAAGGTGTACTTCGGTTCCACGCAAATCGAGTTGCGGGCAAAGGACACGAAGGTCCAGATCGAGAAGACAAGCTTTGAACTTCCCCAACCTGTGCACCTGTCAGACGGTCAGTGGATGGTGCCGGTGGAGTTTCTGACCATCATCCTGCCGCACCTGACGCATCAAGCGGTTGAATACCAGGAAGGGACAACCCGCATTTTTATTGGCGACGTCAAGCCCGGTTCCTTCGCCGTGAGCATTTACCCCGTCACCAACGGAGTGCGGCTGGCGGTGCAATTTACGGACAAGGTCACCGTGCGGACAACCTCCAGCAACGGCAAGTGGGTGCTGTTTTTGGGCGATCGCCCCATGGAACCGATGGAGCCATCCTATCATTTTCAGAATTCTTACCTCAGCGATTTACAGTATGACGATCAGGATGGCGTGCCGAAACTCATCCTTTCCCCCACTTCCAGTGGACTTAACTTTTATCCTGCGCTGGCGGAAGGCGGGAAAGTTTTATTGGCAGATGTGTTGAAACCTCCTTCGGCATCTTCCCAGGCGGTGGCGCCTCAACCGGGACAAGAGCCAACGCCCACGTCCAACCTGCCCACGCCCGGGGGGCCGACCCCGGAAGTAACGGAAGAGTCGCCCGCCGCGCCTCCGGGTCCGCCGCTTCCTGTCGTGGCCCTGGACGCCGGACACGGTGGTGAGGACAATGGCGGCCACAGCCACGACGGTGTGTTGGAAAAGGATTTGGTGGCGCAGTATGTGGCCCGCATGCGATTGGCCTTGCTGGCCTCCAACAAATACCGCGTGGTGCTGACTCGTGCAGGTGACGTCAATGTGGGGATTGAACAACGCGCGCTGGCGGCCAACCTTTCGGGCGCGGTCTGTTTCCTGAGCTTCCACGCCGGCGACCTGGGCACGGCGTCACCGCGTATCACCATCTTTACGTATCAGCCTCCCAGTGCTGCGCCCGCCGCTCCGGCTGACACGCCAACCCCGGTCTTCGTGCCGTGGGGACAAGTGCAGGAAGCGCGGATGGGGCAAAGCCTGCAACTTGCTCTGGCCCTTCAGCAGCAATTCGCCCTGATGAATGGCGTGGAGGTGGACCTGCCCACCACCGCCCCGATTCGCATCCTGCGCAATGTCAACGCTCCCGCCGTGGCTATCGAATTAGGACGTCTGGCGCCCGATGCCGACGCGACAACCCTCACCAACCCCGCTTTCCAGCAGCAGGTGGCGTTGGCCGTCGTCCAGGCTCTTGCCAGCTTCGAGAAAGGAGGCAACTAGCCCGTGACCGTTCGCGCCAAAATCCTTCTCGTCATCCTGCTGGTGGCCCTGGCGGCGGGAGGATTTTACTTGCGCTCACTTGCCCGGCGCATCTTCCTTGAGCCTGCCCAGCGCGCGGAGGAGACGGCCCGCGCCAAGCTGGACCAATTCGCCTTGCAGCCGAACAATGGCACAACGCAGTTGGCGACCCTTTACTTTCCCGCCCTCAACGAAGGCAAAATCGTGCCGGAGAGCCGTTCCATCACCTGGGCGAAAGACGACGCGAACCGGGTACGCCAGATCGTACTGGCGCTGGCGGAAGGTTCGCACCAGGGATATGGCCGCCTTTTTTCCGCTTCCACCACGGTGCGCGCGGTATTCCTGGCGCCCGACGGCACCGCGTACGTCGATTTGTCCAACGACGTCCTGACCGATTTCGAGCCCGGCATTCAGAGTGAAACCCTGGCCATTTATTCTATTGTGAATTCCATAACTGTTAATATCCCCTCCGTGGAACAAGTGCAATTCCTCATCCAGGGCCAGAAAGTGGAAACCCTGGATGGGCACGCGGATTTGACCGCCGCCTATGCCCCGGATATCACTCGAATCAAATCCACTCCTTGAGGTTTTATGCCCACACCCCGACCCTTAAGCGGTCTGCTCTACTCCGGCGGCAAACTGATTCGTCCAGACCAACGCTCCGCCCATGAGTTGCGTCCGCTCGAAATCATCCCCGACTTTATTTCCAGCGCGGAAGGCTCGGCGCTGATTCGCCTGGGCGAAACGCAGGTGATCTGTACCGCCTCGGTGGACGACGGCGTTCCCACTTTCCAAAAAGGCAGCGGACGCGGCTGGATTACCAGTGAATACGCCATGATTCCGCGCGCCACCAGCTCCCGCACACCGCGGGAGTCCACGCGCGGCCGCCAATCCGGACGCACTATGGAAATCCAGCGGCTGATCGGTCGCTCGCTCCGCGCCGTGGTGGACATGGAGGCCCTCGGCGAGCGGACGGTTTGGATTGACTGCGATGTGATCCGCGCTGACGGCGGCACGCGCACGGCTTCCATCACGGGTTCGCTTGTGGCGCTCGGCCTGGCCATCCAAAAATTGCAAGCTCAACGCGCGCTCAAGGTAAATCCCTTGAAGGATTATCTTGCCGCGATCAGCGTGGGCATCGTCGGCGAGGAGCTGATGCTGGACCTCAGCTACCCCGAAGATTCCGCCGCCGATGTGGACATGAACGTGGTGATGACCGGCTCGGGCCGTTTCATCGAGGTGCAGGGCAGCGGCGAGGAAGCCACCTTCAGCGAG
>PLWR01000602.1 GCA_003165615.1 Acidobacteriota bacterium
GCGTGGACACCGGCATTCGCGAGCATGAGGTTCTGGCCCGAGCGCGCGAATTGGGCGTGGATTGCATCGTAACCGACCATCACCTGCCCGACGGCAACTTGCCCCCCGCCTGCGCCATCCTGAACCCGTGCCGCCAGGACTGCGGCTATCCGGAGAAATCACTGGCAGGCGTGGGTGTAGCCTTCAAGCTGGCGCAGGCGCTACTGGGCAAGCGGCTCACCGAGCGCCTGCTTCAGTCCTTCTTGAAAGTCGTCGCCATCGGCACCATTGCCGACGTGGTTCCCCTGCTCGGCGAAAATCGCGTCATCGCCCGTTTTGGCCTGGAGGCTTTGCGCCAACCGGCGCAATCAGGCCTGGCCGCGCTGATTGAGCTTTCGGGCCTGGCGGGCAAGCAGATCAGCGCCGGGGATGTGGGGTTTCGACTGGCGCCCCGCCTGAATGCCGCCGGGCGCATGGAAAACGCCCGCGATGTGATCGACCTGTTTACTCTGCCCGACCCGGCACGCACGCGAGAGATTGCCGAAAGGCTGGAACGCTTGAACCGCGAGCGGCAGCGGGTGGAGGAAGAAATCCTGCGGGCGATTATGGCCCAGTTGGAGCAGCGCACCGACCTCCGCGAGCAATACACTCTGGTGCTGGCAGGCGAGGGATGGCACCGCGGCGTGATCGGCATAGTGGCGCAGCGGGTGGCGGAGCGGTATCATCGCCCGGTACTGGTGATTGGCACGGAGGATGGTGTGGGCGTGGGTTCGGGACGGTCCATCAAGCGCTTTCACCTGCTCGACGCGCTCACCTCCGTGGGCGACCTCTTCCAGCGCTTTGGCGGACATGCGCAGGCGGCGGGCTTTGCCATGCTGATTGAGCACCTTCCTGAACTCAAGCGGCGCTTTGAGGAGTACGCGCACAACATCCTCACCGCCTCGGACCTGGAGCCCGTGTTGCGGGTGGATGCGCCGTTGGATCTGGCGGAGGTGGACTGGCCGCTCTATGAGCAGATCATTCAGCTTGAGCCCTTCGGCATGGGCAACCCAACACCGGTGTTTGGCGCCTGCGGGGTGCGGTTGCTTGCCACACCACGTATCCTCCAGGAAAAGCATCTAAAGCTAAGAGTGGGAGCGGGTGCACGCACGCTTGACGCGCTCGGCTGGGGGTGGGCGTCGCGAACGCCGCCGCTCGCAGCAGGCCAACAGGTGGACTTGGCCTTCACTCTTGAACGGAACAATTATCAGGACATGGCCAGTTTGCAACTCGTCATCAAAGATTTGATTGTGGTCGGCGAAATGGGGAATTCGTGGCAGCACGAGAAGTAGGTTTGGAGCGCGCGCGGCGCCAAAAGTGGCTGACCGGCCTGGTGGTGGTGGGTATTGCCGTGACGGCGCTGGCCGTCGGCCTCACCTACTGGGGCAGCGCGAATCACCAGACCGCGCCCGCGCACACTCCCCCCAGTCCCGCGCCGGATGTCAATCAACAGCTATCCGGCTACACCTTCACGCGCTCGGACCAGGGCCACCCAGTTTTCACCGTCCATGCCGCTCGGACAGTGTCTTACCAGGAGAGCAAATCAACCATGCTGGAAGATGTCATGGTGGAAGTCTTCGGGCGCAAGGGGGATAGTGGGGACATTTTGCGCACCCACCGATGCGAATATAACCCTTTGTCAGGTGATTTTCTGACCTCCGGACCCGTTCAGATCGAATTAAGCGCAAACTCCAGTGATGTCCCTGGAACCGGCATAAAGGGTAAACACCGCATTGTATTGGAAACGTCCAAGATCGCCTACCATCAAGAGGACGAATTGGCGGAAACGGATGAACCCGTCAAGTTCCACATGGGCTCCGCCTCCGGCACCGCGCGAGGGATGGCTTACGCCATTCGCGACGGTTGGCTGGAACTGAAGCATGACGTCGCGGTGGATCTCATACAGGGAACCGAAAAAGCTCCGCAACCGCCCATCCACCTGACGGCTTCCATGCTTCGTTATAACAAGGAAGGCGGTGGGGTCACGCTGGCGGGCCCGGTGGAAGTAACTCAGGGCGAGCGCCGCGCCGTGTCAGATAATGCCAACATTGAACTCGACGACCACAATCGCGTTTCGCGGGTCAATCTGGACGGGCACGCAAAGGCTTTCGATGTCAATTCCCTGCGCAACGTCCAGATGAGCGCCAACCGGGTGCAGGGGGATTTCGATCCCGCCTCCGGCCAATTGCATCACCTTACCGCCGAAAAGGATGTGGTGGGCGAATCCAAAGGCAAGGGAAGCCTCAGCCAACTGACTGCCGAGCGATTTGACATGGATCTGGGGGGCAAACATCCTCAACCGCTACAGGGAGTGGCCAAGGGCAACGTCCACATCAATTTGGAATCCCAACCGGTGCTGAACCTTCCAGAAAAATCCGCCACGGGCAATGGCCCGGAGAAGAAGGCCATAACGGCAGGCGAGGTGCGGTTTGACTTCCGGCCCGATACGCACGGCCTGAAAGACGCTGAAACGGTGGGCCCGGGAACACTCATCGTGACCCCCGCGGACCCCAAAACGGGACAAAAAGTCATCACGGCGGGGCAATTCCTCATGGGGTTCGACGCACGCAGCCGCATTGAATCTCTCCGCGGCACGGCTCCCACGCAGGTGCTGTTCCGCCCACCGGCCACCGCCCCCACCGGCGCCTCCACGCAGCTAAGCCAAGCCGACCGCCTGGACGCGGTGTTTGATGTCGGCACGCAAACCCTGCGCGAGGTCCGGCAAACCGGCAATTTCCAATACCGGGATGGCGACCGCCAGGCGAGCGCAGATGATGCACATTTTGATGCTCAGACGCAAACCATGCTGCTGCTCGGCCACCCTCTGGTCTGGGACCCCAACAGCCGGGTCAAATCCCAGAAAATGACCATCGACATGCGTACCAATACTTCCACCGGCGAAGGCAAGGTGCAAGCTACCCACATGCAAAGCCCAGCGCCAGGCGCCCCCCCGGCCACGACCCCGCCATTGCCGACCAACGTGCTGGCAGACAGGATGGTGGCGCGGCGGCAGAGCCAAACCGTCCACTACGAAGGGCATGTTCGGGCCTGGCAGGGGACGGACGTGGTGGAATCTACGGCGCTGGATGTGAACCGTACCCAGAAACGGGTCAGTTCGGGCTCGCAGGTCATCACCAGCTTCCTGCAACGCGCCACTTCGGCCAGTGAGCAAGGGGGTGCCCCCCATGCCACCGCAGGGCCGCGCCCGGTGACCGTTCACGCCGATTTTCTGGAGTATTTCGATCAGGGCCGGCGTGCCCGGTACCATGGTAATGTGCGAATGGTGACAGAGAGCACCGCGGTGCAATCTGATCGTTTGGACGTTTATTTCAGCCAGGGAGGTACGGTGGAGGGTTCGGAAGTGGATCACGCGGAAGCGGACGGCCACGTTAAGGTCATTCAACCGGGTCGCCTTGGGTCGGGGGACCATGCGGAGTATTTCGCGGGGCCTGGAAAGATCGTCCTTACGGGTGGTCCTCCTTCTCTGGTTGATGAGGAAAAGGGCTCCACGACAGGCCAGCGTTTGACTTTCTTCATTCACGATGATAGGCTTTTTGTGGATGGAGGTGACCACTCGCCCTCATTATCTAAGCACCGCGTCGCACCATGAGCGACAATGCAGATTCTCTCCACAACCGATCTTACGAAGTCTTACAAGGGCCGCAAGGTTGTTGATGATATTAGTCTTAGCATCGCTCAGGGAGAGGTGGTGGGTTTGCTGGGTCCCAATGGGGCGGGCAAAACCACAACCTTCTACATCATTGTAGGCCTGACCAACCCGGACTCGGGTCAGGTTCTTCTTGACGGAGTGGATATCACCAATTTTCCCATGTACCTCCGGGCAAGAGAAGGCATCAGCTACCTCCCGCAAGAGCCCTCCATTTTTCGCAAACTCACCGTGGAAGAGAATATAATGGCAGTTCTTGAGACGCGGCCATTGCAAGCGGACCGTCGCCGGGCGCGATTGGAGGAGTTGATCGAAGATCTGGGACTTCAGCAGGTTCGCCGGAGTTACGGCTATTTGCTGTCAGGAGGAGAGAGGCGGCGCGTGGAGATTGCCCGCTCGCTGGTCATTTCGCCCTCCTTTATTCTCCTTGACGAACCGTTTTCCGGTATTGACCCATTGACGGTTCTCGATATTCAGAAGATCATAGTGCGTCTGAAAGAGTCCGGAATTGGGGTGCTGGTGACGGATCATAATGTGCGCGAGACCTTGCAAGTTACTGACCGCGCCTACATCATCAATAACGGACGGATTTTCCGTGCCGGGTCGCCAGAGGAACTCGGCAATGATGCGGAAGTCAGGCGCGTTTACTTAGGCGACTCCTTTCGCCTGGCAATGTAAGAGCAGTGGATAGTGGTTAGTGCCTAGTGCTTAGTGGTTAGTGGTCAGTGCTTAGTGCCTGGCTAGTGGGTAGTGGCGAGTTTCGGATTTCGAATTTCGAGTTTCATTTCTTTTTGGCTAGCCACTTACCACTAGCCACTAGCCACTGCCTTTGAAAAACTATGGGTGGTCCTTCTCCCAGAATCGGTCTGAATCTCAAGGTGGCGCAGAAGCAAATTCTGACCCCCGGCCTGGTTCAGATGGTCAGCGTACTCGCGCTCAACAAGCTCGAATTGCGCGAGATGATCAACCAGGAAATGATCTCCAATCCCGTCCTGGAAGAAGTCCCGGAGGATGTGCCATCCCTCGAGGACGTGGCCAAGAAAACCGAGGCTGAGGCCCCCGCTACCGCTTCCGCCGACGCCCCGGTACACAACGGCGACCGCCAGGATTCTTTCGAAGAAATCGATTTTGGGTCCTTCTTTGACGAATATCTCGACCCGGGTTACAAATCTCCCGCCGCTGAGGTCATCGAGAAACCCTCGTTTGAAAATTTCCTTTCGCAGCCCACTTCCCTTTCCGACCACTTGGAATGGCAATTGAGCTTGTCCATTTGCACCGACGAAGTGGGCGAAGCGGGCCATTCCATCATCGGCAACCTGAACGAGGATGGATACCTCACGGCGACGTTGGAAGAGCTTGCCCAGTCAGGCGACCACCAACCGGCGCACGTGGAAGAGGGGCTGGCTCTGGTCCAGATGTTTGACCCCCTGGGCGTGGCCGCTCGGGATGTGCGCGAATGCCTGCTCATCCAGTTGCGCACCCTGGCCCCCGACAATGCCTTGGCGCAGCAGATTGTTTCCGAGCATCTGAAGCAGCTTCAGAATAAGCAATATCGTGAGATCGCGCGCGCCCTCGACCGGCCGGTGAAGGCGGTGGAACG
>PLWR01000497.1 GCA_003165615.1 Acidobacteriota bacterium
GCTCAGGATGACAGCATTGGGGCGTTTTTCCGCAGCCGCTGAATCCCGCCGCTGCATCGCAGATTAGGGACCGCCCAAAGGCATAAATCAAATTTATGGTAGTGTCTCAGTTTGAATTTGTAGCGGCGAGTTTACCTCGCCATATGGCGGCGTAAAGCCGCCTCTACGTCAAACTGAGACACTCCCAAATTTATTGCTCATTGGAAATCTTGCTTCACTGTGCTAGATTATTACATCCTGGTTTCTTAAATACTAACACTGTGTTGCGTTGGAAAGATCCGCGACATTAACCCCAGAAAGAACGTCTGGCATTCTGCGTGAAACCGCCCCTCATCCGCAGAATGACTTTTGATAACAGACGCCAAAGTTCAGAGGTGGAGAATGGAGAGTCCCTGTCCGCGCTGCGGGACCATAAAAACTGAGTCGGTCCGGCATGGATTCATTTACGCTACGCTTTGGAAAATGGGCTGCCACCTGCGCCGCTGCTCGTTCTGCAATCGCTGGCGTATGTACCGGCGGGCGGACCGGACGCGGCCCCATCCGGATGATCTGACGACGGAAGAACTAACGGAAAATTTCAATCGACATATCGCGAGAACATTAGAGAAGCAGGCCGCAGTCTCCGAACCAGCAGGGGGAAAGATGGATTTGAATTCCGGGGAAGAATTACGGCGACATCGGACCGAGCCACACGCTGCGGCGATTGGTTTGGCGGAAGCGGATGACGGGGTTGAAGACTACCACTTGTGCACAAAGTGCGGCAGCACACTTTATCACCGATCCCGCCGGCGCTGGTTCGAACGACTCCTCAAGCGCCCGAAGATGGCGCGCTGCATGAAATGTAACCACCGCTTTCCCTACCCCCGCGGCAGGGATTAAGATCCAAGGCGCCGCTGCTCGACTTTTCCCGCCGCTAGGCAAAACCACGCAAATCATGATACATCTTCCCCGATGAACTCTGCCCACGTAACGCGGCGTATTGCCCGGGCTTCCGGCATTTTGATGGCGAGCGTGCTGGCCAGCGCCGTTCTCGGCTTTTTCCGGAATTGGACCGTCGCCCACCAGATCGGCTCGAACGCCATCACCGATGCGTATATCGCCGCCTTCACCCTTCCTGACTTCCTGAACTACCTGGTGGCGGGTGGCGCGCTGAGCATTACCTTTATTCCGGTTTTCACCAAGTTCGTGGCGGAGAACCGCGAGGATGAAGGGTGGCATGTTTTCTCCACCGTGGTCACTTCCATGGGGGTATTGTTGGCGGCCCTCGTCGTCGTGGGAGAAATCTACGCCCCGCAACTGGTCAAAATCATCGCCCCCGGCTTCAGTCCGGCGGAGAAAGGGCGCGTCATCTTTTTGACGCGTCTGATGATGCCGGCGCAAATCTGCTTTTATCAGGGCAGCATCCTGAGCGCTGTCCAGTATGCCAAAGGACAGTTTGTGGTGCCCTCGCTGGCCCCGGTGGTTTACAACCTGGGGATCATCCTGGGCGGCGTGCTGCTTTCTCCGCGCATCGGGATCACCGGATTCGCCGTCGGCGTTCTGGCCGGAGCCGTGGCCGGAAACTTCTTGCTCCAGGTTTATGGCGCAAGGCGCGCCGGCGCCCGCTTCTCACCCAATCTGGACCTTCGTCACCCGGGGTTTTTGCTGTTCATCAAGCTCACCGTCCCCATCATGCTGGCGCTCTCGCTGGTGTTCACGGATGACTGGATTATGCGCTGGTTTGGCTCCCATCTCATCCCGGGATCGATCTCGTGGCTGTTTTACGCCAAGACCTTGATGCGGGTTCCGGTCTTGGTCGTGGGGCAGGCAGTGGGGGTCGCCTCCTTTCCTTTCCTGGCGCGGCTTTACTCGGAAGGCAAGCTGGAAGAATTGAACCGCACCCTGAACGCCACGATGAAGGGGATGATCCTGCTGCTCATGCCCGTTTCCGCGCTCACCATCGCCCAGGCGGCGCCGCTGGTTTATCTCATGTATTCCTACACGCGCCTGCGGGCAAGCGATCTTGGAGCCACCGCCGCCGCCCTGGCCGTCTTTTCCCTGGGCATGTTTGCCTGGGGCGCGCAGAACATCCTGGCGCGGGGCTTTTACGCGGCGCGCGATACCCTGACCCCCGCCATTACCGGAACGGCGCTCACCTTCCTGAGTCTGCCCCTTTACTGGTTGCTGGCCCGGCACTATCAGTATCTGGGATTAGCAGCGGCGAGTTCCGCCGGAATCATCGTGTACACGCTGCTGCTCTTTGGCCTGCTGAACCGCCGCACCAAGAATCCGGAGTCCGCCGAGATGGTCTGGTTCTTCCTCAAGATCACCGCCGCATCAGTCATTGCTGCGGAGGTGTGCTTCAAGTTGACCCAGGTTTTGCAGGCGCGCATCGGTTGGCACACCACGTTGCGCGCCCTGGCGGTTTTGGTGATCGTGAGCACGGTGGGATTTGCCATCACCGGAGTGCTCGCCAAGCTCTTCCGCGTGCGCGAACTGGACACCTATCTGGCCAAGCTTCGCCTCTGAGCCCCGGAATGACATCGACTTTGGAGCCACTCTTGCCATATCATCCTGCGAGAAGTGAATCGAAAGAAGGGATCGGGAATAAGGAGCAGGAAGAGTCAAGAACAGAGGAGAGCCCGAGGCCCTGGGTGTGCCGTCGTCCGGCTCCAGGAAACTCGGAGGTTTGCGACAGTCGGGGGAAGGAGAGTTTGCGACAAGGCCGGGATTGGAATGGACTACCACCGCGGTGTATTATGCAAATGCATATGGACAAAAGGGGTTAAGGTTACATCGAGCCAATTGACACAAATCATGCTGTCTGTTAGACTGGGAAGTTGGTATTTTGCGAATCGCACTTATTGATACAGCCAAGGCATTATTCGGTTTAGGTCTGATTGCCCTGCTCCTGGCCGCGCCGGGATGCGTGGTGCGAAAGGTGACTCACGTCCACCCTCCGGGCCAAACGCCCCCCGCCCTCGAGGCGAGTCTTGCGGAGTTAGCAACCAAGATCAACGCCTGGAGCGATGGCATCCACACTATGACCGCCACGGTTGACTTGGAACCCACGGCGGGGTCGGTCTACTCAGGAGTCATCAAGGAATACCACGATGTGAAGGGCTTTATCCTGTTGCAAAAGCCCTCCACCCTTCGCATGTTGGGCCAGGCGCCGGTGGTGCGAACGACTATTTTTGACATGGTCTCGAACGGAGAGGAATTCCGCTTGTCCATTCCTCCCAAGCAAAAATTCATAATCGGCAAGACCACGTTCCAGCACTCCGCCAAGAACGCGTTGGAGAATCTTCGGCCTCAGCACATTTTACAGGCGCTGATTATTTCTCCCCTTGATGCGGAGCATGAGACGGCCTATCGGGAAAAGTTCGACTATCGCGCCGAGGCCAAGCGGTTCTATGTGGTCAATATTCTTGAGCCCAAGACTGAACGGCACGTGATACTGAAGCGCAAGGTGTGGTTCGACCGCACCGACTTGGAGCTGGCACGGGTTCAATTCTACGATCCGGATGGCACTTGTACCGAGGACGTCCAGTACTCCACCTACCAGGATTTCAAGGGCATTCACTATCCCACCCACATCGAATTGAGCCGGCCCGAAGACGATTACGAGATTACCATCACCATTGAAAAGGCCACCTTCAACGAACCCATCGCCCCGGAAAAATTCGATCTGAAGAGGCCCGAGGGGGCGGAATTAATAGACCTGAGCGCGGCAAAGCAAGGGGAAAACCCGGTTGGTAAATAAATTAATCATCGCCAATGTTATGTACCGGCCCATCCGCACCATCGTGAGCATGCTGGCCGTGGCCATTGAAGTGGCCATGGTCATTCTGGTGGTGGG
>PLWR01000115.1 GCA_003165615.1 Acidobacteriota bacterium
CGCGGGGCGCGTGTCCACAACCTGAAAAATATCGACTGCACAATCCCCCATAACAAGATCACCGTGGTCACGGGACTTTCGGGTTCGGGGAAGTCCAGCCTGGCGTTTGACACGCTCTATGCGGAAGGCCAACGGCGCTACGTGGAATCGCTTTCGGCTTACGCGCGGCAATTCCTGGAGCGCATGGAGAAGCCGGACGTCGACGAGATTTCCGGCATCGCGCCGCCGGTGGCCATTCGCCAGAAGAACACCACGCGTAATCCGCGCTCGACGGTGGCGACGGCGACCGAGATCTACGNNACACCACGCGCAATCCGCGCTCCACAGTGGCGACGGCGACGGAAATTTATGATTACGTGCGCCTGCTTTTTGCGCGCATCGGCGTCACCCTGTGCTACCGCTGCGGCCAGGTGGTAAAGAGGGACCATGTCGACGCCATTGCGGAAAAAATTCTGACCCAGGAACCAGGCCGCCGCTTTTATGTATTGTTTCAAGTGAACCCGGTGGCTTCCGTGGAACCCAAGGTTCCCGAAAGCCCTGATGCGAAGGACGCGAAACCCTCAGCCCCCGGAACGAAGACGCGGGGCGGCAAGGCAAGGCGCAAAGAGCCCGCGGCCATCGAAACCGCAGGTGTTTCGCCCGCGGCTTCGCGGCCCACGCCGCCCAGTGAGGACTTGAAGCCCCGACTCTTCGCCCTTCGCCAAAGGGGTTACAACCGCCTGTACCAGCACGGCCGCGTTTTTGAATTCTCCACGCCGGAGTCCCTGCTCGACGTCGATTTCGCCCAGCCTGTTTACATTCTGGTGGACCGGCTCGCTGCGGCCGCGGACATTCGCCAGCGGGTCATCGATTCGGTGGAACTTTGCTATCGCGAATCAGGCGAAGCAATACTGGAATTCGTTTCCAACGATCCCGCCACACCTCCGGAGCGATGGGTCTTCAATGAGCGCTTTGAGTGCAAGACCTGCAAAATCGTTTATCAGGACCCCCAGCCGAGTCTGTTTTCGTTCAACAATCCTTACGGCGCCTGCCCGCGGTGCCAGGGTTTTGGGAATACCATCGATTTCGATCTCGACCTGGTGATTCCCGACAAGAGTAAGAGTCTGGCCGACGGTGCGGTGGAACCCTGGACCAAGCCGCGCTACCGCGTGCCGCAGAATGAAATGCGCCGCGCCGCCCGCGCCAAGGGAATCCCCCTCGACGTTCCTTATTACAAGCTCAACTCCGACCAGCGCCGCTGGCTGGTGGAAGGGGACGATGATTTCGAGGGCATCCGCGGATTCTTTGAGTACCTGGAGCGGAAAAAGTACAAGCTCCACGTGCGCGTGTTCCTGAGCCGTTATCGCGGCTACACCCTGTGCCCGGAATGCCAGGGCGGACGCCTGCGCCGCGAAGCGTTGAACGTGCGCGTCCAGGGGAAAAGCATCACCGAAGTCTGCCGCATGTCGATTCAGGATGCCTACCACTTTTTCAATGAGCTGCGCCTCTCGCCGGAACACCAGACGATTGCCGATAAGATTTTGGAAGAAGTCCGCTCACGCTTGAAATTCCTCTATCGCGTTGGATTGGAATACCTGACTTTGGACCGGTTGGCTTCCACACTGTCCGGCGGCGAATCCCAGCGCATTCAATTAGCCACGGCGCTGGGCTCAAATCTGGTTGGGGCATTGTATGTTTTGGATGAGCCTTCCATTGGCCTGCACCCTCGCGACACGGGCCGCCTGATTGAGATTATGAAAACCCTGCGCGATCTGGGAAACACGGTGCTGGTGGTGGAGCACGATCCCGAGATGATGCGCGAGGCAGACAAATTATTGGACCTCGGACCCGGCGCGGGTGAGCACGGCGGCCGCATCATTTATGCGGGCAACATGGAAGGGCTGCTTGCTGACCCGCATTCGCTGACGGGGCGGTATCTTTCCGGAGAATTGGAAATCCCCATTCCGGAGGTGCGGCGTAAGCCCGGCAAGTTCTGGCTGAGGATTCGCGGCGCACGCCAGCACAATTTGAAGTCCGTTGATGTGGATATTCCTTTGGGACTCATGGTGTGCGTCAGCGGCGTCTCCGGATCGGGAAAGTCGACCCTGGTTCACGATGTGCTCTACAACACCCTCATCTCGCGCCGCGGTCTGCCCGCGCCGCGCGCCGAGTGCGAACGCATTGAAGGCGACGCGCAGATTGCGGAAATTGTGCTGGTCGATCAATCGCCGCTGGGCCGCACACCGCGCTCCAATCCCGTCACCTATATCAAGGCATTTGACGCCATTCGCGAGGTCTTTGCCTCCACTCCGGAAGCGCGCAAGCGTGGCTACACTCCGGGATATTTCTCCTTCAACATTCCCGGAGGGCGCTGCGAGACCTGCCAGGGCGACGGCACGGTGACCCTGGAAATGCAATTTCTCGCCGACGTCGATCTGGTTTGCGAAGAGTGCCGTGGCCGCCGCTTTAAACCCGGCATCCTGGAGATCCATTACAAAGGCAAGAGTATTTATGATGTCTTGCAGTTGACGGTGAAAGAGGCCCTGGCCTTCTTTTCCAACGTTCCCAAGTTGACCGGCAAAATCCGCGTGCTGGAGGAAGTCGGGCTGGGGTATCTGCGGCTGGGGCAATCGGCCACCACGCTTTCCGGCGGCGAAGCCCAACGTGTTCGCCTGGCCGCCCACCTGGCGCATCGGACCAGCCAAGATAGCCTTTTCATTTTTGATGAGCCCACCACCGGCCTCCACTTTGACGACATCAGCAAATTGCTGACGGCTTTTCGCCGCCTGATTGAAACCGGCGCCACCGTTTTGATCATCGAACACAATATGGATGTGCTAAAGACGGCCGACTGGATCATTGATCTCGGCCCCGATGGCGGCGATTCCGGCGGATATGTTGTGGCCGCGGGTACGCCCGAAAGCCTGCTGGAAAACAAGCTCTCGCTGACGGGAAAATTCTTGGCGAAATATCTTCCCCATTCCCAGTGGCCGCGCGGCGCGATGAAAGCGAAGAATTGATGCCATGCAATTTTCCAAGGTGAACTTAGTCTGGATTCCTCATTCCAAATCTGGTCAGAAATCCTGGTTAACCTCTCTGGCGATCATGGTGGTCTCCCTGGCCTTGCTGATCTCCCCCCAAGGGGCGGCATGTGCCCCGCCCGGGCGGCCCGGCACCGGTCCATTTCTTCTGCCCGCTTCCAGTAAGGAGAAGGAAGCGCCGCTCTCGCAGGAACAAACCTTCAGCATGCTTCAGGCCGGCGTTCCCTCCCGGCAAATCGAGGGTTTCGCGCGTAGTGATGGCATCGACTTCAAGGTGACGCCCGCACTTGAGCGCGACTTGCGCAAAGCGGGGGCCACCGAAAGCCTCATCCTGTTGCTAAGAAAGTTGAGCAACGCCCCCGCCCAGCCTTCTGCTCCCGCCGCATCGGAAGAATCCTCCGCATTAATACGTCGGGCGGATGATGCCCTGACGCGGAAGGACTACGCCGAAGCGGTAAAGGCGCTGAAGACTGTCATTACGAATCAAACTGACATGGCGCCCGCCTGGTTCGACCTGGGTTTTGCTTACGCCGGTCTGCACCAGCCGGATGAAGCGGTCAAGGCCTACCAGAAATCCCTGGAGCTTGCACCCGATCTTTTTCCCGCGCGGCTGAACCTGGGAATTCTGCTGGTGGAGCAGAAGCAGCCACAGGCGGCGCTGGAACATTTGCAAAAAGCCACAACGCTGAAGCCGGAGAACGTCCGCGCCCACTTGTATTATGCGCGTGCCCTCGCCCAAACCAACCAGGCGGATGCTGCCGGGAAAGAGTTGCAGGAGGTGACGCGCCTCGATCCGCACGCGGCCATTGCGCAACTCGAACTCGGTCAACTCGAACTTGAACAAAAACACCCAGCGGAGGCGCTCACCGCATTTCAACAGGCCCTGGTGCTGAATCCAAAATTGGTGCAGGCGGAGCTGGGAGCGGCCTCCGCCGCCGAAGCGCTGAACGACACCGCGCAGGCAGTCACGCATTTTGAGAAATACCTGGCAGCGCAGCCGGATGACCTGGAAACGCGGCTTCACCTGGCGCGGCTCTACTTGGTGCAAAAGCAAAACGAGAAAGCCCGCGATGCTTTGGAAAGCATCTACCGGGTGAAACCGGATCTGCCTGGACTTTCGGCCACATTGGGTGACGTGAACGCGTGCCTGAAAAACTTCCCCGAAGCGGAGAAGTACTATCGCCTGGCGCTGAGCGCAGACCCAAACGTTGCGGATCTCCATCGTGGTCTCGGGCAAGCACTGTTGGACGAACAGAAATTTCCGGAGGCGGAGAAGGAGTTTCGCACCGCCCTGCAATTGGACTCGCACAATCGCGAGGCTGCCATTGGGCTCGCTTTCAGCCTGGACTTTCAAAAGCGGTATCAAGAAGCGATCCCCCTTTTCGAAAAGTTGGCGAGCGCCCCGGACGCGTCGCCCAATGTGTTCTTCGTCCTGGCCACCTGTTACGATCACCTCAGGGCGCGCAAAGAAGCGTTGGCCAATTACGAACGCTTCCTGCAGCTTTCGAACGGCAAGAATCCGGATCAGGAATGGCAGGCCACCCAGCGGGCAAAGCTTCTCCGCCGCGTGCTTGCAAAATAGATATAATCTTTAGGTATGGCTCGGGAACGCTGCACAGTCCTGCCGGTCTGCCTGGCCTTGCTGGGGATTTTATTGGCCGGACTGTGCGCCATGGGACGCGAGACCGCGGAGCAATTGCTCCAACGGATCCAAAGCGAACCGAATCCCGTCAAGAAGGCGAAGGACGAAATCAAGCTCGCCAGTTTGAAACTCACCCAAGTCCAGAATGCCTACTCGCAGGGTAATATCGAAGCGGGCGAAAAACTTCTCGGCGCGTTCACGGACGCGATGAAAACCTCATGGAAGCTTCTCCAGGATTCCGGGCGCAAGGCGTCCAAACAGCCGGAGGGGTTTAGAGAGCTGGAGATTGCACTTCGCGAAGACGTGCGCATATTGCAAGATTTGGAACGGACCGTGAGCTACCTGGACCGCCCCCCCCTGGAGAATGCGGCGCAGGAAATGGAGAAGATGCGGGGCGAGGTTCTGCACGCGCAGTTCCCCGGCGGCCCTCCCCGGACTCTCAAAGGTTCTCCCCCTCCCCAGGCTAACACCAGCCCGGGGAGTCCCACGGAAGTACGGTGATTGCCGTATGCGCACTTTGATGATTTCGGCTCTGTTGCTTGCCGTCTCCCTGGGCGTGGCGCGGGGGGAGGAAAAAGGCGATTACCTCAGCGAGGAAGAAGCGGACCAGTTGCGCGACGCGCAGGATCCTTCCGAACGCATCGAAAAATATCTGTCGTTCGCGGAAGTCCGCCTGGAGCGGTTCGATGATATTCGCAACCGTCCGCCGAATCCGGACTACGATATTCCCGCTTACCTTGATACCCAACTTGGCCAGTATATTCGCATCACCGACGCCCTGAAGGACTGGATCGAGGATCACTACGATCGCCACGACGATATGCGCGCCGGCCTGAAACAAATTCTGGAAATGGGCCCCCACCAGCTCGAGCAATTGCGGCGTATTGAACAATCATCGGATCCCTATGCCGCCGGGTACCGCCGATCGCTCAGCGACGCCATTGAGGATTTCACCGATGCGGTTGACGGCGCCACCAAAGCGCTCTCCGAGCAGTCGAAGCTGTTCGGCGAATTGAAGCGCGAAGAAAAGGCCGACGCCCAAACTGTTAAAGACCGCCAGAGGGAGGAGCAGAAACGCTCCAAGGGAGAAGAGAAGCTGCGGAAAAAAGAGCATGAGAAAGGCCCCCCCACCGACAAGGACGAGGATTGAGGGGCAGTCGTTAGTGACCACCCGCTAGTGTCCTGAGTCCTGAGTTTGTTGATGAATTCAGCCCGCGAAGCGGGAGTCATCATTTCACTCTTGTCCAAAACAGGTGTTT
>PLWR01000073.1 GCA_003165615.1 Acidobacteriota bacterium
TGCGCGCCAGGGTGTAGGGCAGCCAACGGGCAATGTCGAATCCATAAAAGGCTCCTGACTCCACCCGGTAGTGAGCGATCAGGCCCCCAAGAAATGATTGCGCCAGGAAGAGCAGGGCCACGACCGCGAAGAACCATCCCGTCGCCCACTGGCTGGGCGTCAGCTTCAATGCAGGGGGAGCAAAGTGCCGGAAATGGGAGCCAGGACCCTCNNAGTCGAACTTGCCGACGACGAAGAGAATCAAACCCAGCCCCCCAAGGAGGGTGATCAGGCTCATGGCGCTCCATACATAGGCATCGGTGGAAGGAAGATTTCCCGCCATCGGTTCGAAGGGGAAGTTGTTGGTATAGGAGTAATCCTTTCCAGGGCGACGCGCCGTTGTTGCCCAGGCCGCCCAGGCAAAGTAAGCGGTCAGGTTTTTCAGCTCGACGGGGTCGTGGATATAGTTGGCGGGTAGGCCGGGAGCCGCGTCCTTCCGGGTGAAGTAGTCGCTCCACTCGCCAAGTTCCGTGTGGTAGGCCGCGACCTCACCTAGTGAGAGCCAAAGAGTGCGGGAAGCCGGGTCGTACCGGTTTTCCTTGAGTTGGGCGATCGTCTGCGCGGCTGCGGCGCTTTGCTGATCGGTAGAAAGCTGCACAAAGGGCTCGCCGTACTTTGCGGTTGCAATCGTATCCCGCGTTATCTCGCTCAGACGGTGCAAGTACTCCGCGCTGTAGTCGGGACCCAGGTAGGCCCCGTGACCCCATAGGGTTCCGTGCTCCATCAGGGCATACTTGAAGAACACCTCCTGGCCCGCTTGGATGTCGGAGCCGGTAAACACCACGGCGCCATTCGCATCCACGGCCTGCACGGGTATGGGCGGGGCGTTGTTATAGGTCAGGACTGTGACTAGGGATAAAACCGAAAAACCGGCGATCATTATGAGGATGACCGAATGTCTCCACCACGGAGAAAGGCTTGTAGCGTCGGGGGCCGCGACAGGGCTTGTGGCACCGGCAGATGTAGGGGCCATGATATTCCTCCTTCAACTCCTTGCATGAAATCTTCTGTTTCGGCTCTAAATCGCCCTAGATGGCTATCCGCAAGCAAGATAGCAATCCATTCCATTCCTTTGGACCGCTCTTTTCAGGACTACACCGCAGTTGACTTGACGGTACGTAACAGCAGCAGCGACTTTTGTCACAAATCAGAAAATCTTGTGCGGAAGCATTTTACATTCTAATTCCGCTGGAAAAAGCATCTTTTGTCGCAGCCAAACTCCTCCCCGCGCAGATCAAAAACGCCTTGTACGGGTTCGTTTGGTCGATTCAAGGGAAGATGAAGGCAGGGGTGAAAATCAAAATCCGGATGAGCGGAGGCTCTTTGGCAGTCTATGATGCCACCCTGAATTCGTGACCAGCCCTTGCCACTGCCTTCTTCGCCGCTTCAAGAACTTCCGGCTTGTCATTATTGGGCAACACAGCCACGGGCGGGGCGGATTTTAGCTGAGCGAGTATTTGCTCCCCCCCAGACCCGGCCATGTCCTCCAGCAGTCCGTATAAACCGCTTTCCCGTTCTTCGAGTTCGTTGTGGACTTCAAGGATAGACCGGATTGTAAGCAGGATGGACGGCGTCGGTGGAGGGGCCAAAAGCGCAACAAGTGCTCCGTGGCCAAGTCGAAGCCGTTCCATTATGGCTGCTTTCTTGCCGCCCTGCCACCTTGCGATTGCAGGCAATACAATTTTTTCTTCCATGGAAATATGGCGCAGAAGGCCTTTACGAAATTCATGGTATGACTCCGAGTCAATTACACCGGGCTTCGCGACGGCACGTTGAAGCAATGAGTCAAGCCTCTCATGATCGTCTGCCATATATTGATACAGCGCTCCCGGCATAAGTCCTCAGTCGCTTGATCAGTTAAACCAGGATTTCCATTACGATTTTCCGACCGGCGCAATTCTACACCCCTGGACTGCTTTTGCAAGACTCTTCTGCATTATGCAAACCCGGGGCTGCGCAAGACACGAAGGGCGCCGGCAGCCGGCGCCCTGGTAATTGCTGGAATTGCGCGATGCGTCAGACAAAGTTGCCGTGGCTCTGCCCGCGCCACTGCTCCATCTGGCGGCGGAACTGCTCCATCTGCTGCTCGAACTGCTTCATCTGTTCCTGGCTGAAGTTCTTGCGCAACTCTTCCATCTGCTGGCGGAACCGGTCCATTTGCTGCGGGTCGATCTTGAAATCCTTCATGCTCTGGCGCAGCGCATCGGCCTGGGCGGAGAGCGCATGCGCAAATTCAGGGCCGAATTCCGGCGCGAAATCCAAGCTGGGGAGCGGCAGCAATTCAGCCACAATCGCGTCGTTATCGGGCCCGAAGAGGTCTTCGTATTCCACCGCGCCGCGGTGCTTCGAGTCCACCTGGAGGCTGAGGGTCTGCTGCTTTTTGTCGCGCAGGATGGTGATCTGCACGGGCTTGCCGACGTTGGAGCGGAGGGCGCGGTCCCAGTCGGCGGAAGTCATGATGGAATCGGAGCCGACCTTGAGAATCACGTCGAAGGCTTTGAAGCCGGCGGCCGCGGCCTCACTCTTGCGCGCCACCTGTTTGACCATGAGGCCGCCCTGGACGCCCAGGTACTCGGCCATCTGCGAGGTGAGCGGCTCAACCAGCGCGCC
>PLWR01000139.1 GCA_003165615.1 Acidobacteriota bacterium
ATTTCCGGCGCCATTCAGCACATGGTGGGTATGAAAGGCTCCAACACGGTCGTGGCGATCAACAAGGATAAAGAAGCGCCCATCTTCGAAGTCGCCACCTACGGAATCGTCGGCAACCTCTTTGAAATTGTTCCCCCACTGATTGAGGAAATCAAGAAGGTGAAAGCAACATAGGCAGGGCGCCAAGAGAATTGTCGAGCGGTTTCGCAAGGGCGGCGTTTAGCCGCAGATTGGCGCAGGCATCTCTTGGCGATCTGCCCCTTGTCCCCATCGACAACGAAAAGCCGCGGACCTAAACGACAGGTCCGCGCTCGCCCACCCTTGCAGACATATAGGTTGCCGCGATTATATCTTTTGTGGTATACTAGCATATGAGATGGACGGTCGAGACTCTGGATGAAACGGTTGGCGCGGAGGTCGAAGCTTTGCCGGCAGACATGCGGGCGAGGTTGGCGCGGATGACCAACCTGATTGAGGAAATGGGTCTCGAACATGTGGGCGAGCCGCACGTGAAGCACGTTGAAGGCCGCCTATGGGAAATGCGGCTCAAGGGTCGCAGCGGGATTTCGCGGGCACTTTATGTGGCGGCCGCTGGCTCCCGAGTCGTAATCGTGCGGGTCTTCGTGAAAAAAACGGAGAAGACGCCACGACGCGAGATCGATCTGGCCCTGGCCCGCGCGAAAGCGGTCCAATGACGGAGGTGTACCCATGGCGCGTATATCCGACATGCACAAGAGGTGGATGAAAGAGCCGGAGTACCGGAAGGCGTATGAAGCTCTCGAGGGAGAATTCGGCCTAGCCAAAGCCGTGCTCGAGGCCCGGAACCGCGTCGGCCTTACGCAGGCGGAATTGGCCCGAAAGATGGGAACAACCCAGCCGGTCCTCGCCCGACTGGAAGGCGGGCGGACGCGCCCCTCCATGCGGACTCTCGAGCGCCTGGCGCGGGCTACCGGCACTCGCTTGCTCATCAGGTTTGAACCTCGCCACGCGAAGCGGGCGGCTGACTGAGCATTAAGGGCCAACCACTTCCCGTACGCAACGAAACTCCATACTGCGGGCAGGGGCAGACCTGTTTTGCAGGCCTGTGGCTTGTCCCTATTGAATACGAAAAAGCCGCGGAATCAAAACGGCAGGTCCGCGCCACACCCTCATTTCTTCGGAGTCCAAGCAAATCCCTCCCAGGCAGTCTTCAGCATCTGGCATTTGGCAGTATCGAAGTCCCTCAAAACCTCTGAGTGAAACGTGATCTTGTCCGGTGTTATCGAATCCACCTCAAATCGCACGGTGAGGCGGCACATCTTGATGTCTTTCCCGGCGGGCGCTCCAGGAATGGCGAATCCCTGGAAGACGCTGGAGGTTCCCACCCACTTTGTTCCCGTTCGCCGGCATTCAATCCGCATGGATGCCCCATCCTTTGCCGCGGCGGGGGGAATGTTTACCCAATCCGCGCGGAACACATCACCCTTAACCTCCATACGGAAGTCCTTATGCGAGGCCTGGGAGTGCCAGATCTTGGGGAGTTGACCGCTGTTGGGCTTGGAGGCCGCAGGGGCGGACTTCGTAGCGGTCGTTGCCTGCTCGGCGCCCACCGTGAACGGGGAAATCACCAAAAGCGCCATCAGCATCATTAATACCTGTTTCCACTCGATCCGTGCCGGTTTCAATGTGTCCTCCTGGATGACCGCTTCGACCGCTTCAATTCCATTGCCGCGTCGCCGCCGAATTATTTTTCGCTAAAGCAAGAGCCCCATTCTACCCGGCCCCAAGCAGCCAAGCCACCAAAAACCGCGGCAAGCAAACTATTTAGGAATTAAGAAAGGCGATTCGTCGCGGGACAAGCAGCAAACGGGGACGCGTCCTTCAAGTTGAAAAACCGGTGAGCCAAAAATGAGGAGCGGGCTCCTCCCTTTAGGAGGAACCCGCTCTCCTCAGAACCAGTTTCAGGTCTTTCGCTTCAGTGGCCTGCTGCCTTGTGCCCATGGTGCTCGGCGTGCAATTTGGCGGCTTCCTCAGCGTGATGAGTTGCGTGGTGTGCGTGTCCTTGCGCCGTGTGGGCGTGGTGAGCGGCTGCCTCGTGGTCACCAGCCTCATGATGCCGGGCGGCTTCGTGATGGTGCTTCGCCGCGTGCTCATGGTGTTCCGCTGCTTTGCGATGGTGCTCTGCTGCCTCTTTTGACATGGTCGCCCCCTTTTAGCTTGGAAGAGTCTACCTACGGTCATAGACAGTAAGGCTCATTTGTTACGGCAAGGTGAGCAGAGGATGAAGCTTCAAGCAAAGGCGGATATAACCGGTCCCCAAGGCCAAGGTCCGGCAGGCCGCCGGGGGCGGCAGCACCTCGCTCTTTCGGAAAGGAGATTGACCTGAAAAGTAGGGATTTGATATCCTTACTGTAGGGATGGAGGGTAGGGAAATGGCAGCTTCCAGCGTCATCAGTACGAAAGGGCAGGTCACGGTCCCGAAGAAGATTCGAACTCGGTTGGGTTTGAGGGTGGGCGATCGCGTGGAGTTCGTTGTTCGCGGCCATGAAACCCTCATTCGGCCGGCGCGAGCGGCAGAGAACCCTTTCGAGAAATACGCCGGGGCTCTGGGGACTTTTCCCGGGGGAATTGCAGAGATCAACGCTTGGGTCCGGAGCCTGCGCGACGAGGAGCCTGAGAAAAAGTGAGAACCGCCATTGATACCAACGTCATCTCAGCACTCTGGTCCGGCAGTCCGATTGTTCCACAGGTGACTGCGTTGCTCGGGCGCGTCGCTGCTGAGGGGGCACTGGTGGTGTGCGGGCCGGTCTACGCAGAACTGGTCGCACATCCAAAGGTCACGCAGGAGTACATCGATCAATTCCTGGCCGCCACCCGCGTGGAAGTGGACTTTGTCCTCGATGAACCGGTTTGGCGCGAGACGGCCCAGCGCTTTGCCGGTTATGCCCGACGCCGAAGGAAATCGGCCGGTGGCCCGACGAGGCGTTTGCTAGTCGACTTTCTCATCGGCGCGCACGCGACGCTATGCGCTGACCGTCTGTTTACTTTTGACTCCCATTTTTACGAGCAGGACTTTCCCAAGCTCGCGTTGATTGGATTGGAGGCGCTATGAAAGAACCCGTCATCATTTCAGCCTGCCGAACAGCCATTGGAAAATTCCAAGGTTCGCTTACACCCTTTTCCGCCGTGGATTTGGGCGCCATTGCCGTCCGCGAAGCGGTGCGCCGAGCGGGCATCGACCCCGGGCAAGTGGATGAAATCATCATGGGCAATGTGGTGCCGGCGGGGCTCGGGCAGAATCCCGCGCGACAGGCGGGCCTGAAGGGTGGGCTCTCGAATCGCGTCGCCGCCATGACCATCAATAAAGTCTGCGGTTCGGGACTGAAGGCCGTCGGGCTGGCCGCGCAGGCCATCCAAACCGGCAATACTGAAATCGTGGTGGCGGGCGGCATGGAATCGATGACCAACTGCCCTTACCTTCTGCCCCAGGCGCGCGCCGGGATGCGGATTGGGCACGGCAAAGTGCTCGACTCCATGATTGTCGACGGCCTGTGGGATGCCTACGAGGACTTCCACATGGGCATGACGGGCGAATTGGTGGCGGAAAAGTATGGCATCACCCGCCAGCGCCAGGATGCGTATGCGGTGGAAAGCCACCGCCGCTCGATCGACGCCATCAAGAATGGCCGCTTCCAGGACGAGATTGTGCCCATCTCCATCAAGCAGAAGAAGGGCGACCCCATTCAGTTCGCGACCGATGAATCCCCGCGCGCGGACACGTCGCTGGAAACCCTCGCCAGGCTGCGGCCCGCCTTCAAACCGGATGGCACGGTGACCGCCGGGAACGCTCCCGGGACCAACGACGGCGCGGCGGCGCTGGTGGTGACGTCGCTCGAAAAAGCGCGCGAATTGGGGAAGACGCCCCTGGCGCGCGTCGTGGGGCAGGCCGTGAGCGGCGTCGAGCCCAAATGGGTCATGATGGCGCCCGTGGACGCCGTGCGCATGTTACTCAAAAAGCTCGACTGGAAAACCGAGGACGTGGATTTGTTCGAATTGAACGAGGCCTTCTCCGTCCAGGCCATTGCTGTCATTCAAGAACTGGGCCTCGACCCCGCCAAGACCAATGTGAACGGCGGCGCCGTGGCGCTCGGCCACCCCATCGGAGCCTCCGGCGCGCGCGTCCTTGTGACGCTGCTCTACGAAATGGCCCGCCGCAACGCGAAGCGCGGCGTGGCCGCCCTGTGCCTGGGCGGCGGAAACGCCGTGGCGCTGGCAGTTGAGCGATTTGTCGAATAAAGTTTTGACAAGCGCGAGGAAATGTAATGGAA
This sequence comes from Acidobacteriota bacterium, assembly GCA_003165615.1. Next base: position 4,308 of record PLWR01000139.1, read on the forward strand.
ACTAGCGTCGATTTCACTAGAGTGGTTCCGGCGGAACAGATGAAAGGAGAGAATACAGAGGAAACCCACTTGCTCCACCGAATGCTAGGGGAGGCAAAAGAATACTTGGCCGCGTTTGACTGGTGTGAGTCCATTGAGGAATCCTATTTCGGCTTAGGTGTGGGCGGAATAGTCGCGGTGTTCCTTTTCAAAATCCGCCCAAGGCATGAGGGTGTCGATGAGCTATTGTGGGTTGTGGTAGGCGACCTGCCAAAGGCTTACTTGGTGACAGATGACAGCCCATCACCGAGACTTGCCCTTGAGACCTATGTTGAATTAATGAGTGAGTGGGTAGATGCTGCAACGAAGGGCCAGCCGGTTGACGAACTTATACCTGTAAACGTGGCTCCCACTCTTGAGAACGCAAAACTGCTAGAGGGCCGTCTGGCGTTCCTGAGTGCGAAGATCATTCCTCTGTACTCCTGACTGGGGACAAGGCCGCGTGCACGCCCTGAGGAGCATAGCTGCCAAGAGGCCCTGAAAGGGCCTTCTGTGAGTAGCCGCAGGTTTCAACCTGCGGATCGCGACGCGTAGCGAAACCCCCAACCCCAACGGGGTTGACCCACAAGTCCGGCCCGGTCAGTGCCGACAAGGATTTTGGGCTTCCATTCCGTGGGTTTCACCCACGGCTACTCACGGTTTGCCCCTGCGGGGCAAGAAACCGTGCCGCCGACCTGTTTACCAGGTCCGGGGGTTTTCTTTGGCAATCTGGGAACTGGGCGCAGGAGCTACAAAACAGGTCTGATACGCGAGCCCGAATGAAAGCTGGGAGGCAGGAGGCAGTTGGCAACCTTTGTAGAGGCCGGCTGCAGAGGTTGCGGAAATAAGGTCCCAATGCTGTCATCCTGGGCAGCAGCGAAGGATCTCGCTCGGAGCGTTTTCAAGGCGATCCGAGATTCTTCATCGCCTGCTGGCTCCTCAGAATGACAGTGCCAATCAGTTTTTCCGCAACCTCTTCAGCCGGGCACTTTTTCCAAGTGGTCCGGTTCAGGTGGGTGGATTACGGAAATCAAACCTTTTTGAAAATACAAATAGTTAGGAATCTGGATAAGGTTTATGGAGAAGGCTGACGAAAATGGAAAATCAACAAATCGCAAAATCGCAAAATGACCCCATGTCCACGGTTGGGGTCGTCGGCGCCGGCCAGATGGGACATGGGATCGCCCACGTCATGCTTCGTGCCGGGCATCGCGTGATCTTGCTCGATACTTCGCAGGCGTTTGTTGACGCGGGCGCGAAGCGGATCATCAAAGGGTTGGCGCGCGACGTGGAAAAAGAGCGCTTGACGGAAGAACAGCGCCAGCAGGCGGTAACGCAACTGAAGACAACCACCGTGGCGGCGGACCTGGCCGCGGCCGACTTCATCATCGAGGCGGTGACGGAAAAGTTTGACGTGAAGGCCGAGGTCTTCCGCGCGCTGGAGCCTTACTGCCCGCCGGAGACGATCTTTGCCTCGAACACGTCTTCGATTTCCATCACGCGCCTCGCCGCCGCCACCCAGCGGCCCGCCAAATTCGTGGGGCTGCACTTCTTCAATCCCGTGCCGGTGATGAAGCTGGTGGAAGT
>PLWR01000348.1 GCA_003165615.1 Acidobacteriota bacterium
TGCACAAATTTGTCCGACCAGAACATCATACTGAAGATGTCAACTAGTGCGGGTCCACAGCTATCTTCCCTCACTGATGGCGGAAACAATGTAACTTCCAGCGATAGTCAGGGCTTCTACTCCGCTCCCTCTAGCGTGGCTGGGGCGTTCACTATGAAGCAGGGAACCGCGAGTTCGGCATATAGCCTCACCAATGCGGTAGGCTTCACCGCGCCCACCTCCGTGACCTCGTGGCTCATGACGCTGCCTGGAACCGGTCCCTCTGTCAACAATCAAACATTCTCACTGGCAGCCTTATCTTCAAGTCAATCAACGGTCAGCCTCGTTCCCTACCAGCGCAAGACGATGCTGACTTCGGCGTACACCAATGCAACCACTACCCCATCGTCGATCACCTCGTTCTCGGTGGATGCCTCCACCTCCTATGTGGTTCGTTGCAATGGACTCTATAAGGCAGCAACGGGGGGCGCATTCGTCCTTACCTTGACGGGTCCCGCCAGTCCCACGCTGGTCACCTATAACTTTATGGAGGCCACCAACCTCTCGTCCGGTGCTCCCACGTTCTATGACGTGAACGCTACCGGCGCCTCATATCCCTCCGCAGTAGGAAGCGGCGCAGTCACAGCCGCCGCCACCGATATGCCGTGGGAACTGCAAATTGGTTTCACCAATGGCACTACGGCGGGGGCGTTGGCGATTCAAGGCCAGACGATCAGCACCAATACTCTCACCGTGGAAGCAGGATCCGCATGCACGATCCAATAGGGGCGATGCGCACCACGCGCCCGGCCGGATGGCACCAAGTTCCCCTCTGCGCCAGCCTGCCTCGTGATGACGTGGGGCTGGAAGTGCATCGCCTCAATCTCAGATAAGGAGCTTTTGTAAAAAAGTAGAGGTTGACGGCGTGCATGAACTGCGCGGAAAATGATCGTGGGCTTCAAGACTATTGTCTTCATCGCGCACTTGGATCAGGAGGAAAAAGCATGGCAGAAACGCGGACGGACTGGGTCACCTTGCAGGTTGCGGACGGAACCACCATGCGCGCATACGTGGTCAAGCCGCAAGACGACCGCCCGCGCGCCGGGCTTTTGGTGTTTCAGGAAGCCTTCGGGGTGAACGCGCACATTCGTGACATTACGGAACGCTTTGCGCGCGAAGGTTACCATGCGATTGCCCCGGAACTCTTCCACCGCACCGCGCCGGGGTTCGAGGGAGAGTACACCAATTTCGAGGCGGTCATGCCCCACGTGCGCGCACTGAAGGAACAGGACCTGGAAGCCGATGCGCGCGCCGCCTACGTCTGGCTGCGCGAGGACGTGGGCGCCCCGGACACTCACATCGCGTGCATCGGGTTCTGCCTGGGTGGACGAGTTTCCTTCCTCGCCAATTCCATACTGCCGGTCAAAGCCGCGGTCTCATTTTACGGTGGCGGCATCGCGCCGAACCCCATGACGCCCGGCCTGCTCAGCCGCGCCGGCGATTTGCACGCGCCGCAGCTTTTGTTCTGGGGGGGCCTGGACAAACACATTGGCCCGGAACAAACGCAGGCAGTGACCGGAGCCCTGCGCAAGGCCGGCAAGCCGTTTGTGAACGTCGAGTTCGCGGACGCCGACCACGGATTCTTTTGCGACGCGCGCGCCAGTTACAACCCCGCAGCCGCCCGGCAGGCCTGGGCCCTAACCCATGCCTTCCTGAATTCCTATCTAGGGAGTTGATGCAACGGGGTCACGCCGTCTCGGCGGTTGTGAGCTTCGATTCAACGGTCTTGCCCGCGGGCTTTCCGCGCCGCGCCACCAGCCAGAATCCCACCCGCCATGCCAGGAGCAAAGCCACCAGCGTGCCGTAGAACAGCGGCTTGCGCACGTCCGACTTTACCAGCCAGTAGTAATGCACCACGCCGGCGATGGCCGTTACGTAGATCAGCCGGTGCAACGCCAGCCAGCGCTTGCCCCCCAGGCGGCGAATCCATCCTGCCGTGGAGGTCAACGCGAGAGGAAGCATCAGCACGAAACCCGTGAACCCCGCCGTGATGAAGGGCCGTTTGCTGACGTCGTGCAGCATCTCCTGCCAATCAAAAAACTTGTCCAGCCCCAGCCAGGTGCTGAAGTGGAGCAGCCCGTAGAAGAAGGCAAACAACCCCAGCATGCGGCGAAAGCGAATCAGTTCCGCCAGGTGCAGGAGCTTGCGCGCCGGCGTCACTGCCAGGGTGATGACGATAAAGATCAGCGTCCAACTGCCCGTCTGGTGCGTGATGTACTCGATGGGATTGGCGGTCAGGCCGTGGTGAAACGCCCGCCACGCCAATTGGCCCAGCGGCGCCAGGCATAGCGCAAACACCGGCAACTTGATCCATTTGCTGCTGAGAACTTTTCGCAAACGCTCACCGTTTCTGGCAGGTTGATCGGGTGTTGTAGCGCTGAGCTTTAGCTCAACACGTTCCGACCTGAAGGTCGGCGCTACATTGCGCAATCGTTCACCCTATTTAGAAATTCTTCTTCAGGTTCATGCCCGCGTAGAGCGGCGTGACCTGGTCGTACCCATTGAACATCAGCGTGGGGCGCCGGAAAAATTCGCCCAAGCGGCGCTCCTTGGCTTGGCTCCAGCGCGGGTGATCCACCTGGGGGTTGACGTTGGAATAAAATCCGTATTCGCTGGGAGCGGACATGTTCCAAGTGGTGGACGGTTGTCTGTCCACCAGCTTGATTTTCACCAGCGACTTGATGCTTTTGAACCCATACTTCCACGGCAGCACCAGGCGCACCGGGGCGCCATCCTGATTGGGCAGGGTTTCCCCATACATGCCGAAGCAGAGCAGCGCCAGCGGGTGCATGGCTTCGTCCAAGCCCAGTCCCTCAACGTAAGGGAAGTCTATTCCGCCATATCTGGCCATCGGCATCTGGCTTGGGCTGTAGTAACTTTCAAACGCCACGAATGATGCCTTGGGCTGGGGCGACACTTGCTTCATCAGGACGCTCAAGGAGTAGCCGACCCACGGCACGACAATCGACCAACCCTCCACGCAGCGGTGGCGGTAGATGCGCTCCTCGAGTGGGGCCAATTGCAGCAACTCCTCCAGCGTAAAGGTGCGCGGCTTGTCCACCAACCCGCTTACCTTCACGCTCCATGGGGAAGTGCGAAAGTTTGTTGCATTCCTGGCGGGATCATCCTTTGCGGTGCCAAATTCGTAAAAGTTGTTGTAGTGCGTCACATCATTGTAGGATGTCACTTCCTCGGTGGTGCTGAACGGACTCTTCGCTGCCACGTTCAGCTTGGTTCCTGCCAGGACCTTTTGCGAGGGGCGCGCCAACTCCTGCAGCGTTCTCCCCGCCAGCGCCCCCGCCGTCACTCCTAACGCGCCCGCCAGGAATTTTCGCCGGTTCAAATAGAGCCACCTGGGCGTGATCTCCGAAGAAGCAATTCCCGACGCCTTCTTGATCAGCATGTGCCACCCTCTCTGTCTTCGCCCTGGCTCAGTACCATTTTGAAGGGACACTTCCCCTCTCGCCGCCAACCACTCTTTATTTCCTGGTTCGCCCCTGCTTCTACCATTTTATTGGACGCTTAACTATTCCTCAAGGATGCATTTTGCCGGTCTTTTCATTGCCGCGAGAAAACCCTCGGCGCACCCACTTCAGGTTTTTGCCGGGTGGGTGTTGCCAATTACCCATCAAAAGGATAGTTTGTTGGGCGTCCGGAGGCGTCGCGCCGGGTTCAGAAAATTCGGTTGGGTGAAAGACTGGAGGCTGTGCCGTGAGAATCGTCAGCATCGGTGAAGTCTTGTGGGATGTCATCGGAGATAAGGAATACCTGGGCGGCGCGGCGCTTAATTTCTCTGCCCATGCCGCACGCCTGGGACACACCGTATTCTTTGTGAGCGCCGTCGGCAGGGATGCGCGCGGACAGCGCGTGCTCGAGCGCATGGGGGAATTAGGCCTTTCCACACGATACGTCCGCCAGATTGAGGCATACCCCACGGGCGTTGTGACGGTGGAACTCGATTCGGCAGGTGTGCCGAAATTCACCCTTCATCACCCCGCGGCCTACGACGCACCGGAACTCACCGAGGGCGACATTGCCGAACTTCTATCCCCGAAGCCTGAATGGATTTATTTCGGAACCCTCTTCCAGATGAGCCCGCAAGCCCGGCAATTGACCTACAGGCTGATCGATTCCCATTGCGGCGCGCGGCTTCTGTACGACGTCAATCTGCGTAAGGACTCTTATACGGCGCCGCTGGTACGGGAATTAATGGCGCGCGCCCAGGTGGTAAAACTGAATGAGGACGAAGCGGCGGCGATCGACCAAATGCTTGGCCGAGCCCCGCGTTCTCTGGAAGATTTCTGCCGCACCGACACGAAAGAGTTTGGCTGGCAATCGTCCTGCGTCACGCGCGGCGAAAAGGGCTGCGTGATGCTGGTGAACGGGGAGTATGTTGAAGCCAGCGGCTATACCGTGCAAGCCCGGGACACGGTGGGAGCCGGCGACGCCTTCGCCGCCGCCTTTATCCATGGCCTAAGCTTGCAATGGCCGCCCTCGGAAATTGCCGACTTCGCCAATCGCGTCGCGGCCCTCGTCGCCAGCCGGCCGGGAGGAACGCCACGTTGGACCCTCGAAGAAGTGCAGGCGCTCCGCTAGGAGCCGGCGGAGGACGAAATTGGAAAATCGAAACTCGAAAATCGGGAGCGTTGCCTCGAGTTTCGATTTTCGAGTTTCGTTTTCCTCTGGCCCTGGCACCTGACCCCTAGAGTTTCTCCAGCACAGTTTCCAATTCCGGCAGTGACGTGATGCGCGGGCATTCCGCCTGCGGGTATGCGCCGATGCGGTCGATGAGCACACCGTGCAAGCCCGCGAGTTGCGCGCCGCCCACGTCGGTGGCATTGGTGTCGCCCACAAACACAGCCTCATTGGCCGCCACCTTGGCACTGGCAAGGGCGAGCTGAAAAATCTCGGGGTGCGGCTTCTCCACCCCCACAATCGCCGAGTCGAAGATGGCCTGGAAGTAGTCGCGCATACCTACGTTTCTTAACTGACCTTCGAGGGTGCCCACGGAATTAGAGATGACTCCCAAAAAGTACCCCTCTGCTTTCAGGGACGCCAGGTAGGCAGGGGTTTCCGGCATCACCACCGACCAGGTACGAATGTTGCGGAAACCGTCAGCCAGCAGGGAAATCAGACGGGCGTGTTCGGTCTCCGGCGCGCCGATCAATGCCATCAACAGGGAGAGGTATTCAGCCCAGTAATAATGATCGATGGTGCGGGGAACTTCGCCCTTGCGAATTTGCGGCCACAGCCACGCGTCGAGCTTCTGCTTGGCTGCTCGTTCCGCCGCCTGGAAATCCTCCACGCGCGCCGAGAATCCCGCCGCCGTCAAGTCCCGAGCCCGTTCATCGAGCCGCGGATAAAGCAGAGTGTTCCCCGCGTCAAAGAAAATGGCGCGAACGCGTGATGATTTCATTGCCTCTCCTTGATTAGTCGGAAGTTTGACATTATACCAGCCACTCGCCACCTCGGCGGGAGGGAAATCGCCTTGACCCATCTCGGGCGAGCCACTAGATTAAGTTCATCCGCCATTCATAAAGGATCGAGGGTGATGAAAGCAAGCAGGGTATCTTGGGTTCGAATCGTTTTGCCAATGGTCCTGGGGTATTGCCTGCTGGGGATCGGTTGGCACCCTCCTCTGTGCGCAGGGCAAACCCCAGCAAAGCCCGTGGAAAAGCCCCCCGCAAAACAAGTCTCGCCGGACGCTGACGAACAGAGCGCCCTGAACCATGCGTTTCAGTCGGCGGAAAACAATCCTCAAAGCATTATCAAGAATCTGGAAGCCTTCCTCGACCACTTCCCCCATTCCTCCCGGCGGGAAGCGGTCTTGCGCACGATTTGCGCCTATGCGCAGGAGGCCAACGCGCCCGGTGTGCTCGTGCAATACGGCAAGATGCTCCTGGAGATAACGCCCGACGACCCGAAGCTCCTGAATATGCTGATTGAAGCGCTGACCCGGCAAAACGACCCGGCCAGTCGAATCCGCGCCATTGACTACACGACGCGCCTGATCAAGATTGCGGAAAATCAGCGTGACCAGACGGTTGCCGCCGCGGGCAGCCATAATACCTCGGAGCAGTGGGCGGAGGGCATTGCCGCCATCTATGCCCAACGAGCCGGGTTTTATCGGGATTCCGGCAACCTCGATAAGGCTGTCACCGACTATGAAAAGAGCTACGCAACTTACCCCACCGCCCGTGTCGCTGAACAACTGGGAGATGCCGCGGAAATCAAAGGCGATTCCGCTCGCGCCATGGACTATTACCTCACCGCATTTGTCTTCCCCGACAAGAACCCCGACCCCGCCCGCCGCCAGGAGGTTCGCCTCAAGCTGGGCAGTTCGTATGTGGCGCATCACCATTCCGAGCAAGGGTTGGGGGATCTTGTACTGTCGCGCTACGACGCCCTCATGCCACAGGTTGCGGGACGTTTTTCCGGCGACCAACCCCAAAATGCCGGCCGCCACGATCCCTTCGAGTTCGTTGTGGAGCGGATGGATGGCACTCCCCTGCCCATGGCGGGCTACCGCGGCAAGGTCATGGTGGTGGATTTCTGGGCCACCTGGTGCGGCCCTTGCCG
>PLWR01000628.1 GCA_003165615.1 Acidobacteriota bacterium
CCCATGTGAATGTCGCCCGAGGGATAAGGCAGCATTTCCAGCACGTAATATTTCGGGCGTCCGGGCTCGGCCTCGGTTTCAAAGAGCTTTTCGTCGGCCCAGCGCTTTTGCCATTTCACTTCGATGTCTTGCGGATTGTAGTTTGGGTCCATGAGGTAAGTTTAAAGTCTAAAGTCTAAAGTTTAAAGCTAACACACACATCGTTCAGCCGTCAGATTTCGGCTTCCTTGCTTAATGTCTCTGTGACCTCCATGCTTGGAAAAGCCTCAACACAGAGGTCACAGAGTTACTCCGTGTGCTCCGTGTTAAAGCTTGAAAAGCACAGAGAACACGGAGAGATTCCCTTGGGTAGCGGGTCGGCCGCACCAAGCCTATTTCTGTATGTTGTCGGCAATCAATCCTTCCCCGGAAATTGCCTCACCGCGTTCATCCCGCGATTGGTCGGATAAAACCAGAGGTCACGCACTTTGCCCGGGTGAAATTCAACGGCGTATGCCTCCGGGCCATTAAAGATATAGGCCTGCGCAAACCCTTCCCGGGCCAACTCCCGCACGGCCTGGACGACCTCGGGACGAGTAACCGGGGCATGACTTCTGGCTGCCCAGGACTCCGGACGGCTGCCGTCATCCCACTCGTTGATCGTCTTGAGGATAATCTCCACCGTCACGTAGTCATCCGACATGGCGTCAAGCACCAGCTCGAGAATCGCCTGAAACCGGTCGCGCACCAGGCCATCCCACCAACTATCGGCGTTTACCACGGACTTGAACTCCCGCCAACTTTCGCATCATCTCGATGTTCCGGACATCATCGTCGGGCTTGTCCACCGGGGTCTCGCAGATGAAAGGGATGTCTTTCAGCATCGGATGCCGCACGATGCGCTTAAAGGCCTCAGCGCCGATTTGCCCTTCGCCAATGTGCTCGTGACGGTCAGCGTGGGACTCAAAGGCGGTTTTGGAATCGTTGGCGTGAATCACCCGCACTTTCTCGATGCCAATCGTCGCGTTCAGTTGCTTCACGGCCGCGGTAAGCCCGGCGGCCGTGTGGATGGCATACCCCGCTTCAAAACTGTGCGCGGTATCGATGCAGGCGCNNGATTCCACGCAGATGGCGATGGCCGCCGCGGGCTCAGCTCCCTTGGCGCTGCCGGGATGAGTGACCAGAAAATCCGCCCCCAAAGCCACTGCCCGCTTCAGTTCGCGGCGGAAGGCAGCAATGGACCGCTCCCGTATCAGGGCGTCGGACGACGCCAGGTTAATCAAATAGTTATCGTGGATGACGACCGGCGACAGGCCATAAGCCTGGCGCGCCCCCTTAAAAGCCTCACACTCCGCCGGGGTGGGATCAAGCGTCCGCCAGCCTCGGGGATTCGCGGAAAACATCTGGAAGGTGTCACACCCAATCTTCTTGGCATGATGCGCCGCGTTCTCCAACGCGCCCGCAATCGAAGTGTGTACCCCCACCTTCATAGGAATTTCCCCGCCAAGCTAATGGTTCATGGTAGCAGACCCGTTCGAAAGGCGTCAACGGAGGGTGCCGGCTACGCGGGAAAATCGGAATTCAATCGAGGGATTAATCGGTAAGTTTGCGGAGGGGCACGCTGAAACCCGGCAGCATGGGCGAAGTCAACGAATCTGCAGCAGAGAGCTTGGCGACCAAAGTCAAGCCTTCTTCACCACGCCGGTAAACCTCGGCGGAAGGACCTTCGGGGTCGATCATCCAATATTCCTGCACACCGAATTTTCCATACAACTTGAGCTTGATGGTGCGGTCCCTTTTCTCCGTTCCTTCTGAGAGGACCTCCACAACGAGATCCGGAGCGCCCTGAACGTTCTCATTCGTCAGGACGCTAGCGCGAGCATTCGAAATGTAAAGAATGTCCGGTTCCACAACATCAAACTCGGAAAACACCACATCGAAGGGGGCAACAAATGCTTCACCCAACTTATGACTCTCCACGAACAGCCCAAGGCGCATGAATAGGCGGCCAACGGCTCTCTGATGCGGCGTTAGGGGTGACGGCGTCACAAACAGTTCTCCTTCAATAATCTCACGCCGCTTCCCATCTTCGGGGAGCAGGCAGAAGTCGTCGTAGGTAAGGCGAGTATCAACCGGCATAATGTAATCATATCACCTGTCCCTTCCGCACCCAAATAGCGAAAGGTGCCACACCTCAGCGAGCGCAAACGCTGCCCCGCCGTGACGGGGGAGCTTTCGTTGTGACTTGCGCTGTTGCCTAGTGAGACGCAATCCGCCGAGCTTCCAATGCATACCCCAGGGCGAAAAGGAGCGCGGCAAAGATCCAAGTTAGGCGAGATTTCGCGAATGAACTGAGGTTAAATCCTATCGTCATTCCTTTGCTTGCAGGGACAAAGATGGCAAGGCATAACATAAGGCCCAGGGGCACGAGAATCGCGGCCTCTGCCACGAAAAGCAGGCCAGCAAGGACGCATTTCAGGTAGTTCATGCTGGGATTCTACGCCGGGCGAAGGCAGAGATCAAGATGCGGAGGGTTGAGCACGGTAAATTTGTTCTAAGCGGG
>PLWR01000393.1 GCA_003165615.1 Acidobacteriota bacterium
ATATTCCCACATGGCATTGCTCCTTGTTAGATTGAAGATTTAGTGGCTTCTGCCCGCTTCCCGCTTAGGGGTTCCGGCCGCAGCGCCGCGTCCAACTCAGCGCCCAAACGCGTGATTATACCGGGCAGCGCCCGAATATCGGCAAGGGAAGTTCGAAAATTCACAATGCAAGCGCGCAGCACAAACGACCCACCGATCACCGCGTTGGTCAGAAAAGCTTCGCCGCTCTTCTGCAGGCGCACCATCAATTCACTGTTGAGCTGGTTGAGATACTCCTCCACTTTTTCGTCGCCCGGCTTCAAGTCGCTCGGCACATAGCGGAAGGTGGCAATGCTCAAACCCTGCCGGAAGGCCTGCAACTCGGGATGAGCGGTGGCGAGTTCGAACAGGGTTTTCGCCAGGCGAATATCATCGCCAATCATTTGCGCATAACCTTCGCGCCCCACCTGGCGAAGGGCCAGCCAGATTTTCAAGGCGCGAAAGCCGCGGGAGTTCTCCGGCCCATTCTCAAAGAAATTAACCGCTTCTTCCGCGTCTTGCAGCAGCTTGTAATACGAAGGGCGATACGGCGTAAAGGCGTCACGCAGGGCGGTGCGGTCTCGCACCAGCGTACACCCCGCGTCGAGCGGCGCGTAGAGCCATTTGTGCGGATCCACGGCCACGGAATCAGCTTCGCTCATCCCCCGCAAATCCGCCGGGGCGTCGGGCGCCACCGCCGCGAAACCTCCGTAGGCGCCATCCACGTGGAACCATAGCCCGTGCTCACGCGCAATGGAGGCGAGCTCCGGCAACGGATCCACGGCCCCGGTGCTCACGGTACCAGCCGTGCCGATCAGCATGAACGGCAAATCGCCTTGGCCCTTGTCGGTGGTAATTCTCTCGCGCAACTCGTTGGTATTGATCTGCTGGTTGGAATTTGCAGATATCCAGGCAATGGAATCCAGCCCCATACCAAACAAGTCCACCGCTTTGTGAAGCCAGGTGTGGGTTTCGGTGGAGGCATAGACGCGCAGCCGCCGGGCGCCATCCCCAGCCAGGCCGTGGGTACGCGCGTCCCAGGTGATCTGCGCTTTGCGCGCGGCCAGAAACGCCACAAAGTTGGCCATCGTGCCGCCCGTCACCAGAATGCCGGCCGCCTCGCGCGGGTAACCAATCATCTCGGCGATCCAGCGGATGGTCTGCGCCTCAATCTCGGTCGCCATCGGCGAAAGCACCCAACCGCCGCAATTGGGATTGATGGCCGCGGCCAACAAATCTCCCAGCACACCCAAGGGGGCGGCGGGCGAAGTGATGAATCCCATAAAGCGCGGGTGGCCATTGAAAAGCGAATGACCCACCAGCAGCCGCACTGCCTCTTCCATCAACGCCTCAGGGGCGCTCCCGTGCTCGGGCAGGCGGGCATCTCCCAAAGCGGCACGAACCTCACGGGGAGATTCGCCGGGACTCACCCGCTGTTTGGGCAGTGATCCCAGGAATTCCGCAACCTGATCCACCAGGCGATAACCCAGGGCGCGAAATTCCTCCGGGCTCATCTCTAGAGGAGCGTTTCGCGGTTCCGCGATTTGATTGGATTTGATGGCATCCATACCTTTAGTCCCCTGCTTCCCGCAATTGCCCTGCGAGTGGCAGGTCTCCACCTCTTCGTCGCGTCCTAGCGCTGACATCTTGCCGGCCAAGGCCGCCAGGATGGCGGCACAAGCCGCTGTCACATCAAATGGACCCAGCGGGCACCAAGCTCACACCAGCGCCACGCTTGAACCCACCGAGGACGTGGGCATTCCCTTCCTTGCCCGGCGCATTTCCGCCTTCAGCAATTCACCCAGAATGCTGACGCCCTTTTCAACCTTATCATCAGCAAGAGCCGAATAGCACAAACGCAGGGCGTTGTGCCGGGGATTTTGAAAATAGAAGTAGCGCGCCGGGGCAAACAGGGTATGCCGCTCGCGCGCCTTCACCAGCAGTTCCGCCGCATCCATGAAGGCGGGCAGTTCCACCCAAACCGACATTCCGCCGTCCGGATAGGTGACGCGAGCGTCGGCGGGGAAATGCCGCTCGATAGCACGCCGCAGCACGTCCTGCTTATGCGCATAAACTTTGCAACTCTTGCGGATCCATTTGTCCAGCCAGCCGCGCGCGCCCAATTCCTGGAGGACGGCTTGGCCAATCAGGTTGGTGTGCAAGTCGGCGCGTTGTTTGGCCCACCGCAGGCGCTCAATCACCTGGGGCGACGCCACCAGCCAGCCCACGCGCAAACCCGGAAACCCCACCTTGGAGAAGCTGTTCAGATGGATCACCAGCCCCGTCTTGTCGAGGGCTTTAAGGGGAGGGATCTGCCGTCCGCGGAAACGCAGCGCGCCGTAAACGTCGTCCTCCACAAGGGGAACCTGGAAGCGCTGGGCCATTTCCAGCAGCCGCTGCCGGGCTGCCAGGGGCATGGTAAAGCCCGTGGGGTTCTGGAATGTCGGAGCGCAGAAGATCAGCCTGACGCGCGTCTGTTCCAGCACGGATTCGAGCGCATCGAGATCCATGCCCTCGGGGGTCATGGGAACACCCATCAGCCGCACGCCGGGTGAATCGAAAACATTCCACAGGCCGGTGTAGGTGGGATTTTCACAGACCACGGTTTCTCCGGGTGAGACCAAGGCGCGGCGCAGCAGGTCAAGGGACTGTTGGCAACCGTGGGTTACCAGGATTTCGTCGAGCTCCACGGGAATGCCATCGCGGCGCAGGCGGGTTTGCAGATAAGCCTTGAGGGGCTGGTAGCCGCCCGTGGAACCATACTGCACCAATCGCCCGCCTTCCCGGCGCAGGACCGCGTCAGCCGCCCGGCGGACCAGGACCGGAGACGTCAACTCTTCCGGGCCGTGAGCGGCGGCAAACGAGATGACCCCCTCCTCCGCGGAGCTCGCCATCAAGCGGCCCAGAGAATCATCGCGGGGCTCCTCCGGGAAAAAACTCTCCCAGAAAAGGTCCTGCACGGGACGGCTCAAACGGCCGCGGGGAGCCCGCAGGGTCTCCCCCAGCGGAGTGACGAAAGTCCCGCGCCCCACGGTCCCCTGAATCAGCCCTTCGGATTCAAGGTCAGCGTAGGCGTTGCCCACGGTGGTGCGATGCACACCCAGAAGGTGGGCCAATTCGCGGCTGGGCTCCAACCGGTCGCCGGGTTTCAGCCCGCCGTTCAGAATGCGGTCGCGAAGTTGATCGCGAATCTGCACATAGAGCGGCTTGCGTAAATTTGAATCCAGCGTGACGAGCATGGTCGTATAACTCCTCTGGCCTGCCTACCAGTCCAATTTATAACCAGAATGCGGTGATGTAAAGAGCCAAACAGACCAATCCTGGAATGGGCCAATTCCGCCGGCTGACCATTTGTGGCAAGACAAACAGGTGTACACTATTCTTATCCACGCATCAAGGGGGACCGGAAAATGAAGCCCAGGAAAAGTGTTTATCTTCTCGCCGTTTTTCTACTCTTGTCGTTGGGGGCGGGCGCCTTCTGCCTCACGATCAGGAAGCCTGAGCAATTCCGCTCAAGGTCGGGCGCTGTCCTAATTTCCGGTGTAACGCCGGGCTTCAGCCCGGCAGGTGCCGCCCTAAAGGGCGACCCTACGTTCAATTTGGGACAGTACCCCATTTCCGCGGCCCAGTCCTCCAACCCCGCGGGAACCAGTGCAACAAAGACTGCGGGCAATGCGGATGTGGATCCGGAAAAGGTGGCGGAGAACATTGCCAACTTTCTGGGAAACCTTACCCCCGGCGGAACCGCGGAATCGGCGGGCCGCGAGCGGAATTACGTGGTCTCTTACCAGGTAGACTTCCTGCGCAAGACGCCTGACGAAAAGGCGCCGGAAGAAAGCCTGTCGTATGAAAAGCTTCGTGACCGCGACATGGCGGTGATGCCTCCCTATGTGTACTACGGTGAAACGGTCACGGGGAAATTCGATCCTGCTCAGGCTGGGATCATTGCCGTTCGCGCCACGATTGACGGCAAGCAGGCCAGCGGGTTTGTTGACGCCCATAAATTATGGCTGGAGCCGGCCCTCGGCCGCCCGCAGAGTGAGCGGTACATGGCGGTTACGGAAACGGCTTCCGTTCACGTGGTGCCCACCCCTTCCAGTCCGGCGGTCCTGACGATTCTGCAAGGTGAGGTGGTGGATGCGGTCGGCCAACTCAATTTCCAGGGGCGAGGCTGGATCAAAGCGCGCTTCAACGCTCCCGAGCGGCCGCGCTACGGTTTCATTGCGGGGAGTGAAGTAAAACCTTTGAGTTTCGCTTCCGTCAATCAGTCGGCGGTGGTGGAGGAAGAAGTCCCGCGACGAATTCGGAGTTCGGATCTGATTTTTTCCGGAGCGGACCGGAAGCAGCTTTCGCAGAACGGATTCTATATCGAGCCCATACCGCCTTTGAAGGAACTCGCCGTCGATGACATGGCAGACTCCTACACCGAGGCCTCCAGCGGCGAGCAATTCTTCATTACCTCCGACCTCTTTCTCCACTCCTATCATTTGATCTTTGACCGCATGCTTCAAGACATCGAAGAGAAGAAGTTCCGGCCAGCGGCTACGAACTTATCCATCGCGCTCGCCAAGACTACGGAAGGTGACCTCAAGGCGGCGCCTCCCTCTGCCCCGGCATTTCATGACGCCCTGCTTTGTGATCTCCTCTATTTTTCGGTGGCGGCGAAGGTGTTGGATCCTACGTTTGTAATTCCCACGCCAATTCGTCCCCAGGCGGAAACTTTGGTGGCGCGTATTAATGCCGGGGAAGGCGAGTTGCCCTCTGCCCAGAATTTCCTGGGGCTGAGGGAAGAAGATTTTACGCAGTATAAGATTCGAGGGCATTATGCCAAGAATGAGGCATTGCGAAGATATTTTCGCGGCATGATGTGGTATGGCCGCCACAATTTTCTTCTCTCCGACAAGACCCAAACCCTGGCAGCAATCCTGTTGCCGCATTTGGTGGAAGAAGCGCGTGCTACGGCAAAGTTCGACAGCATGGATAGGGTGGTCACCTACCTCATCGGCGTGCAGGACAAATACTCGCTGGCCGGGTACCGTTCCGTGAACCGTAAGATCTTCGGCACCGAGGCTCCCGGCTTCAAGGAGTTGAGTGCGAATCTGGACAACAACCTTGCGGCCTTTCAACAAGCAGCGTGGACCGACCTTCCCGCGCCGCGGATTGTATCCGTGCAGACAGGAACCGGCTTAACCCAGGATCAGCGCCTGCGCGAGGTCGCAGGATTAAAGTTCCTGGGCCAGCGCTTCGTGCTGGATGCTTTCATTTTGAATCAACTGACTTCCCCCAGCGTGGGCAGCGACCAGAATCCGCGCAACCTTCCCACGGCGCTGGACGTGATGATGCTGCTGGGCTCGAAGGCGGCAACCGACCTCCAGCAGGACGCGGAAAAGGCGCACCAATGGGCCAATTACGATAGCCAGGTTGCCAAACTCAAAGGATCAACGGAAGACCAATTGGACAAACGCGCGACTTTTTACGACCAATGCCTGTACGGCATGAAAACCCTTTTCCTGCCCACCGCCAGCAAGCAGAAGTTCGCCTTGGGAGAGCCCTGGCAATACAAGAACTTGAACTCGAGCGTCTCAGCCTGGACGGAGCTCAAGCACGACACCATCCTCTATGCCGAGCAGTCGGCGGCGGAGATGGGGGGCGGGGATGAATTCCAGATTCCCCCCTACATTCCGCCCGGGCCCAAAGGATACGTCGAACCCAATCCCGTCTTCTTCCATCAACTGACTGCGTCGATTGACCAGATGCTCGAATCGCTGAAGAGCTCGAACTTCATCACGGATGAATATACGGATAAATTCACCCAGTTCAGGGATCTTGCTCACAAAGCGGAAGGAATCGCGCAAAAGGAGATTTCCGGCGTGGCCATCAGCCCTGAGGACTACGACTGGATCAGAACTCTCCGATATAGCTTTAATGGTCCGCTGTTGCTGCCCCGGGGCGCGGATATCATTAAAGATCCGTCCATGCTGCAAATGGCTCTGGTCACTGATGTCGCGACGGATGGGGTGGACGGCCTGGTACTCGAAGAAGGGGTTGGCACGCCCCAAAGGATCATCGTGGTGGTCAAGGATGCTTTCGGTGGAACCCGCCTGACCGTGGGGTATGTTTACTCCTGGTTCGAATTCAGCTCCAGCAAGCGTTGGAGCGATGCGGAGTGGAAGAAAATCATCTATGGCGGGGATGAGATGGCACGGAAACAGCAAGGCGTCGCGCCGCCGAGCTGGTATTCCCAGTTCCGGAAGAACGCCAACGGAGCGCCCTGATGCGACGGGGTCAGGTCGCAGCTTTCATCTTTCTATTCACCATCCCGGCTGGGGCGCGAACGTACCACTACTCCTGGTGGAGCGATAATCCCCAGCCCTATCTGGAAGCCATACAGAAGTCAGTATCCGCGCCACCTCCCAAGCTGGCGGCGGGCGAGAGAATTTGCGCGGGCATAGTGACCCACCACTTTCTGGCCAGCGGATTGATGGTGCGGTTCTTTGCCACGTTGCGTGCCGGGACTTCCCCGGAAACCATCATTCTGATCGGCCCCAATCACTACCATCATGGTTTGGCCAACATCAGTCTCTCCTCCCTGCCCTGGAAAACCCCTTTTGGCGTCATGGAAACAGACCCGCGCATCGTTCCGCAGATCAAGGCCGCGGTCAACTTGCCGGAAGACCCGGAAGCCTTTATGGGGGAGCATTCCGTTGGGGTGCTTATTCCGTTCCTGAAATACTACTTCCCGCACAGCCGTGTGGTACCCATTCTGGTGGACATCAACGCGCAAGGAAAGCCGCTGAAGGAATTGCGGAGTTTGCTTTCAGGATACCTGGGAAACCCGAAGATTTTGGTTTTGCTAAGCATGGACTTTTCGCACAACTCCGTGGCGAGCATCGCGGATTCCCGGGACGCGCAGGCACAGCAAGCGATATCCGGCTTGGATTTGAGCAAGATGGAAGGGCTAAACGTCGACTGTCGCAAAGGGCTGTGGCTTCTCTTAGCTTCGCTGCGAGATCTGGGGCAGCTCAAGGTGCAGGTCAGCGAACATTCCAATTCCGTACGACTGACGGGAAATCCTCACCAACCCGACGTGACGAGCTATTTTTCGGTGTTTTTTGTAAAGTGATGACTGCGGACTGGCTGGCGCATCAGAGCGCAGATCTGCGTTTTCGTGCTGCGGGCAGGGGCACAGAAGTGAATCGCAGCGCTGCGCTCTGATGCGCCAGCCCCTTCCCTCGAGGCGAATGTTAAGGCCCACCTTCACAAACTTCTATTGTGCTGATATAATTCTTGAGGTATCGTTCTCGGCGTATGACTCTGCGCGACTTGTGATCAACGCTCGTTCGTGCTTCGCGTTCAGGTTATCAAGCTGAAGTAGTCATGGCGGGAAATGTTAAGAGATTTTAACAAACATTTTTCGCCCTCCTTCAAACCTCTATGCGGCAGATGTGCATCTCAGCCTGCGGTAGGTGGAAGGCGCGTACATTCCGGGGACTACTAACGAAGCGGGAGATTCTCATTATTTGTGGCACCGTGCCCGGGACGAGAAGTGCGATCCGATTTCATCAAGTTCTGTCTATAAAAGGTTGCAGCTAAGAGTCAGTCGAGCCCTCCGGCCGCGATTCGGAGTGGGAAAGCACAGGGCAGAAGGCGCTTAACGCCAAGCTCCCACACCCCGGCTGAGGAGTTCGCCTCAGGAAGAAATTTGCTTGGGAAGGGG
>PLWR01000718.1 GCA_003165615.1 Acidobacteriota bacterium
GTTGAGGAAATGAAGAGCGGCAAAGCTATCGCGTCGCAATCCATCGAAGTCTCCCAGACCGGCGACGTGGGTACAGCCCGGCAGGCGGGCAAGGCCATCGCCCAAGCGCTGGGTTTCGGCGTGAGGGAAAGGGAAGAAGTGGTGATTGTGGTGAGCGAACTGGCTTCCAACCTTCTGAAACACGCCGGTCGAGGCACGTTGACGCTCATCCCCATTCGCGAGAGCGAGCGGGCCGGAATTCAGATCGAGTGCGTCGACAACGGCCCCGGAATCAATAATGTAGAGCAGGCCATCACCGATGGGTTTTCGACCGCTGGCAGCCTGGGCTACGGCCTGGGGGCGGTCAATCGGCTTATGGACGACCTGGCTATCTCCTCGCGGGGCCAGGGAGGGAAGGGGACGCGCATTGTCTGCCAGCGCTGGAGATCGGTGAACAATCCCGCTGTCAAGCCCTGCCCCCTGGACCTTGGCGCGGCTACCCGACCCCACCCGTCGATGGAGAAAAATGGCGATGCTTTCGTTCTGGAAAGGTGGGGTGAAAGCGCTCTGGTGGGGGTGATTGACGGAGTAGGCCACGGGCAATTCGCGTTTCAGGCGGCGCGGGAGGCCAAACTCTTCGTCGAGAGCCACTTTGACCGGCCTCTGGACACTCTTTTCTGCGGCGTGGGTCGAGCTTGTCGTGGAACACAGGGAGTGGTGATGGCATTGGCCCGGTTCGACTGGGGAAGCGAGAGGCTCACGTTTGCCAGTGTCGGCAACATCGAATCTCGCGTGTTTGCCTGTCCACTAAAAATGAACTTTATTGTGCGGCGCGGTTTGATCGGGCTGAACGCTCCCAATCCGGTCGTGACAGAGCACCGCTGGGCGCCGAGCCAGGTGATGGTGATGCACTCGGACGGTGTTTCAAGCCGTTGGGAATGGGAAGATTATCCCGAGTTCCGGGGCGCGTCCGCCGTCAGTGCCGCCGAGCAATTGTTACACCGTCAGGCAAGGGACAACGACGATGCGACGGTGCTGGTTGTAAAAGGGGCCCAGCCGCCCGGACAAATAGCGAAGGACCGGTGAACTTTAGCGGGCGCCCGCCGGCACTCGCGTTCCGGCCCAGAGGACCTATGAACGACAGCGCGACAACCGAAATCCTTGCGGACCCCTATGAGACGATCCGCATGCTCCAGAAGGAACTGGAGGAGACGAACAGGGGGTTGGTGGCCTTGACCCTGGAATTGGAACAGCGCGTGGATGCCCGCACGGCGGAACTGCAGGCGGCGCACCGGGAGCTGCAAGCAACCAATTCCGAATTACTTCAGTCGACGCTGGAACTGGAAGAGCGCGTGACGATGCGGACGGAAGAGATCCACAAGCTCAACGAGCAACTGGAGTCGCGCGTGAGGAAACGGACGGGCGAATTGCAGGCTGCCAACGAGGAGCTGGAAGCCTTTTCATACTCCGTCTCGCACGACCTGCGCGCGCCCCTGCGCCACATTGACGGGTTTTCAAAGTTGCTCGTCGAAGAGCATCAGACCGAGCTTTCCCCTGATGCCCAAGAATACGTCGCCACGATCCGCGACTCGGTCCTCCAAATGGAGATGCTGATTGATGACTTGCTCAATCTGGGGCGTGTAGGGCGAAAGCAACTGAGCATCGAGGTTACTGGATTGAACTCCCTCGTGGAAGAGGTCAAGACGGAATTAAACCGCGCCAACCCCGATCGCGTGATTGAGTGGAAGGTTGAGACGCTGCCCTTCGTCGAGTGCGATCCCGGTTTGATGAAACAGGTTTTCGTCAATCTGCTTTCCAACGCCGTCAAATTTACTCGCCCGCGGAAAGTCGCCGTCATTGAAGTGGGAGCGGTCGGTCAAGACGAGCACGCAATTGTCCACGTGCGTGATAATGGCGTGGGCTTCAGCATGAAGTACGCCAGCAAACTCTTCGGCGTGTTTCAGCGCTTGCACCGGAGCGAGGATTTCGAAGGCACCGGCGTGGGCCTGGCAACTGTTCAGCGCATTATTCGTAAACACGGAGGGCGCGTTTGGGCAGAGGCAGAACTCGATAAGGGCGCGACATTCTATTTCATCCTGGGATCGCCGGACGATCCCCCAACCGGAAAAGCGGGTAATTGATGTAGCGGCGGTCTCTGACCGCCGTTGGGAAATTGCAGCGGGTTGTGTTCCCCGAAGGGGAGGCCCGAATTCGGCGGTCGGAGACCGCCGCTACAAGAACCAAACTGACCCACTACCGGAAATAGGGAAAGACTCAGGAGGTAACCCATGACCCCAGAGAATCCGCAAATTCTCCTCGTCGAAGATAATCCCAAGGATGTCAAACTGACTCTGCACGCTTTGCACGATGAAAAGCTTGCCAATACCATCCAGGTGGCGCGTGATGGGGAAGAAGCGCTCGACTTTCTTTTCTGCCGGGGCGAATTCGCCAGCCGCAGCTTTGACCACCCGCCCCGACTGGTGCTTCTGGACATAAAACTTCCCAAGGTGGATGGCCTGGAAGTCCTGCGCGCGGTGAAGGGCGACCCGCGTACACAGGCGATTCCGGTGGTCGTGCTCACCTCCTCGCACGAAGAGAGTGACTTGGTAAAGAGCTATAAGCTGGGCGTCAACGCCTACATCCAGAAGCCCGTGGATTTCGATTCCTTCCGCCAAGCAATCAAGCACCTGGGGTTGTTCTGGCTGGTGGTCAATGCGCCTCCACCCCCTTCGGCTTTTATTCCCTGAAAGGGTCTTGGTGGAGCCGGTAGTGGGCGCGCTGTAGCGGCGATCTCTGATCGCCGTCAGCAATTTGTTTGCAGCGGTCGCCGTTGGGGAATTCGGTGCTCCCCGCACTGCGGGGTAAACTCCGACCGCCGCTACAAATACCGGTACGCGCTCAGGCTCTGGAAGGTGAGGTGTACTATGGACTCAAAAAGCACAGATGGCATAACCGTCTCTCCGCCCCCCCTGCGGGTACTGATCCTTGAGGATAACCCGCGCGACGCGAAGCTCACAGCGAGCGTACTCGAGAGCCAGGGGTGCAAGGTGCAATTCGATGTCACGGACTCGCAGGAGGTTTTCCGGGAGCGCCTGGAAAAGGCTGAGTACGATGTGATCGTCTCAGATTTCAACCTCCGCGATTGGACGGCGATGGATGCCCTGGAGATTCTGAAGTGCTCGGGAAAGGATGTTCCGCTCATCGTTGTGACGGGTTCTCTGGGTGATGAGGCTTCGGTGGAATGCATTAAGCAGGGCGCGGCGGACTTTGTCCTGAAGGACCGGCCGGCGCGACTGCCCACCGCCGTCCAGCGGGCGCTGGAGGAGAAACGCCTCCGCACCCAAAACAAGCAGGCACTCGAAGTCAACTCCCGCCTGGCCGCCATTGTGGAGTCATCGGATGCCGCCATTCTCAGTATTACGCGCGAAGGGCTGATCGACACTTGGAATGCCGCCGCGGAGCGTATGTATGGGTACACCGAAGAGGAGATCCAGGGAAAGCACTTTTCTGTTTTTATCCCAGAGGCCCGACGAGGCGAGATGGCCGCCAACGAAGAAAGGCTCTTTCGTGGCGAACCGCTCGCCCATTATGAGCTTGAGAACATACGGAAGGACGGATCGGTATTTCCAGTGTCGCTGACCATTTCTCCCATTAAGGATGCTACGGGTTTTGTAACCGGAGTATCGATTATCGGGCGCGACATCACCGAGCGCAAGCGGGCGGAAGAGGCGCTGATTGAGGAAAGGCATCTCCTCCACACCCTCATGGACAATATCCCCGACTTGATCTACTTCAAGGATCGCGAGAGCCACTTTACCTGGATTAATAAGGCGCTCGCGAGAGAATATGGGTTGAGCGACCCTGCCCAAGCTGTCGGCAAGACCGACCTCGACTTCTATGCCGCAAAAAACGCCAAAACGTTCCAGAAGGATGAGGAGGAAATAATCAGGACGGGCCAGCCGATAGTGGGCCAGGAGGAGAAGGAAAGCTGGCCGGATGGCCATGCAACCTGGGTCTCGACCACCAAGATGCCCCTGCGTGACGCCAACGGGAACATCAGCGGGACTTTCGGTGTCTCCCGCGACCTTACCGAGCGCAAGCGGGCGGAAGATGAACTGTACCAATCGCGGCAGATGCTCAAATCCATCCTGGATACCATTCCCCAACGCGTCTTCTGGAAGGACCGGAACATCGTGTATTTAGGCTGTAATAAGGCCTTGGCGATTGATGCGGGGTTGAAAGACCCGGCGGAAATCATCGGCAAGAATGATTATGAGCTTGCTTGGAGAGAAACGGCCGAAGATTACCGCGCCGATGACAAGCTGGTGATGGAGCAGGACGCCCCGCGGCTCGACTACGAGGAAATACAAAACAAGCCGGATGGAAGCCTGATATGGCTCCGCACCAGCAAACTGCCGCTGCATGACCAGGAAGGCAAAGTGATCGGGATGCTAGGAACTTATGAAGACATCACCGAGCGCAAGCGGGCAGAGGCGGAACGCACACGATTGATAACCGCCATCGAGCAGTCCGCGGAAGCAGTCGTGATTACTGATACCAAGGGAGTCATCGAGTATGTCAACCCGGCTTTTACTTGGATCACCGGGTATAGTCGCGAAGAGGCTCTGGGTCAGAATACCAGGATGCTAAAATCGGGCAAACAGGACCCGGGCTTTTACCAACAGCTTTGGGCAACCGTTCTTAAAGGGGAAGTCTGGCATGGCGAACTTATCAACCAACGGAAAGACGGGAAGCTTTACACCGAAGAAATGAACATCACCCCGGTGCGGGATGCGCGGGGCAAAGTCACTCACTTCATTGCCACAAAGCAGGATGTGACGGAACGCAAGAGTCTGGAAATGCAGGTTCGTCAGGCGGCGAAGATGGAGGCAGTCGGCAGGTTGGCCGGTGGGGTAGCCCACGATTTCAACAACCTCCTGACTATTATTAATGGGTATTCAGAGATCCTCCTGGAAAAGTTTGCACCTGACAGCAGCGTGAGCATTCAGCTTAGAGAGATTAATAATGCCGGGGAACGTGCCGCTTCTCTCACCCGTCAATTGTTGGCCTTTAGCCGCCGCCAAGTGCTGGCTCCTCAGGTGCTCGACCTGAATGGCGTGGTTTCCAATCTGGAGAAAATGTTAAGGAGGTTGATCGGGGAAGACGTCGAGCTGCGCACAGTTCTTCACCCCTCGTTGGGCCGGGTGCAGGCCGACCCGGGGCAGATCGAACAAGTCATCATGAATCTGGTCGTGAACGCCCGCGATGCCATGCCCTCAGGAGGGTGTCTCACGATTGAAACAAGCAACGTGGAGCTGGATGAAACCTACGCTCGCAACCACGTGATGGTGAAGCCGGGTCCTCACGTTTTGCTGGCAGTTGGTGATACGGGGATGGGAATGGCCCCGGAGACGAAAGTGCACATTTTCGAGCCCTTCTTTACCACCAAGGAACAGGGCAAGGGAACGGGCTTGGGACTGGCGACCGTGTATGGGATTGTCCAACAATCGGGCGGCAGTATCTGGGTGTACAGCGAACTCGGTCAGGGGACTGTCTTCAAAATATACTTTCCCATCATAAGTGAAAGTCCAGCAGCGAGCAGGCTGCCAAAAACGGAAACGGATTCAGCCTCAGGGTCGGAGACGATCCTGGTGGTAGAAGATGAGGAAGGCGTGCGCTCTTTGGTTCACTTGGCACTAGTATCGTCGGGATACACGGTTCTGGAAACAAAGGATGGGGAAAGCGCCCTGGCAACCTGCGCAAACCATGCCGGACCCATTCATCTGCTGGTGACCGACGTGGTGATGCCGCAAATGTCCGGTCCCAAGGTGGCGGAAAAAGTCGCCGCCCTACGCCCCGGCATCAAAGTCCTCTACATGTCTGGATATACAGACGATGCCGTTGTGCACCACGGAGTTCTTAGCCACGACATGCCGTTCATCCAGAAACCGTTCTCGCCCTTAGCATTACGCAAAAAGATTCGGGAGGTTCTGGGGGAAAAGCGAGAAGGAGGCCTTCGGGCAGAAGAGGCCTTCACTCCTAATGCCCTGGCTCGCGAGGTTCGTGAGGCTCTGGGTTCGTAAATGCCCAGTGGGGGAATCGTTGAATCGCCCCCGGCGGGTGACTGGATTTCAGTAAAGCGCCCCATATGAATTATTGGTTGTTAGGAGTGTAATCAATGGCAGACGAAAACCTGGCAGACATTCACCGAACACTATCTGCAAATGGGGCGAGCAAGTTCACCAACCCTTTGCCTCAGCTTATGATTTTAGCCATCGATGAGGATGAGGGGATGATTAGGTTCTACCAGTCCGTCTTAGGCGGGGATGGTGTACGTGTGGAAGGCTCGGTGGACCCTATCCGGGGATTGAAATTGGTCGACGCTCTCAGTCCCGCTCTGGTCCTTTTGGATCTAAACATGCCGGGATTTGATGGCATGGAGGTTCTGCGCCGCATCAAGGAGCGCAACCCGGATACGCATGTCGTAATAGTGACCGGACAGTATTCCATCGAAGCCGCTGTGACGGCCATCCAGAAAGGCGCCGCGGACTTTGTCTGCAAACCCATCAGCGCGGAAAAACTCCGGAAATTGGCTAAAGATGCCAGGGAACTTTTCGACCTTGAGCAAAAGGGAGAGGCGCTGGAACGCCAGCTCATGGAGGCTTTCAGCCTGGAAGGCATGATCGGGCGGAGCCCGCGAATGCTGGAGATTTTCGATCTGATTCGGCGCGTTGCGCCGCACATGCGGACCGTCGTCGTAACTGGGGAGACGGGAACGGGCAAGGAACTAGTGGCGCGGGCGCTTCATGCCATGGGTCCCCGCGCCAAGCAGCGTCTTGCCGTGTTCAACTGCAGTGCACTGGTGGACACCCTGGTTGAAAGCCAGTTGTTTGGTCACCGCCGCGGCGCCTTTACCGGGGCGGTAGACGATCAGGTCGGACTCTTTGAATGGGCCAACGGGGGAATTGTCTTCCTGGACGAAATCGCAGAATTGAGCCCCGCCGCCCAATCGAAGCTCTTACGTGTGCTGGAGAATGGAGAAGTCCAGAAGTTGGGATCCCCGCAACCCGCACGAGTCGACGTACAAGTAGTGGCTGCCACAAACCGCGATCTTAAAGTTGAGATGGAAGCCGGACGGTTTCGCTCTGACCTTTGGTACCGCCTGAACATGATCCAGATTCATCTGCCTCCCTTGCGGGAGCGGAGAGAAGACATTGTGCTGCTGGCGCGGCAGTTCATGGCGGCATTTGCCAAGAAACTTAAAAAGGATATTCGTAAGATCTCGCGTCGAGCAGAGGGAGCCCTGGTCACTTACCCCTGGCCTGGAAATATAAGGGAATTAGAGAACGTCATTGGCAGGGCCTGCATGCTGACTCAAAGCAAAATAATTGACATTGAAGATCTTCCCGAGATGGTGCGAGATCAATATCTTGCCAACCCGTCATCGACTACGACTCTCGAGGAAGCGGAGAAACACGCACTCATCCGCGCACTCGCCGCAGACAAAAGCAAGGCCCTTACCGCCCGTATGCTGAACATCAGCCGTTCGCGGCTCTATCGACTTATGGAGAAGTACGGGTTGGCCGAGGGTCGAGGTGACAAAGAAGGTTGGCTGGAAGCGGGCGGAGGTTAAATACTCTCCCGCGCGCGCCGGAAATTGTCTGCCACCAAAACTCAATCCCTCATCAAGCTCCTCCCTGACATTCTATTTTTTGCCTCGATTTGGGACATCTCATACACAGCAAAACACTTTCCGGACAGCATTTTTCTCTTTCCGGAACGCGCACCCGTAACTTACTGAAATGAAAGACCTGAAAGTCTGCAGGGCAGCCCGATTTGGAAGCGGTCGTGCTCTTAAGGGGGATATTGGAGTTCATGAATTTGAGTCGTTCACCTGAAGAGCGGACGATCGGCCCCAGAGCATAAAGGAGAAAAAGACCATGCAAGTATTTGACCAGGTTGACCCAAGTGGCTTAGAGCGACGCGAGTTGCAATTATGGATACTGGCGCTTACCGTGATTCTAGTCCTGGCAGTGGGTGTCGCCTTGCTAATGTACCCCTCAGTGTATTCCCACCCGGTAAATCTCACCGGCTTCCCTGCGCGCGCCATCTTTTTCGGGTTTTGCGGGTTTTCGGCGCTGGTAGTGGGTTACTTTGTAGACCGCCAAGTGGTCATTCGCCACTTGCGCACGGAACTGGAAAAGGAAAAATGCCAAATTTCACGGATTCGCCAGGAGGCAAGCGCCAATCTGTTGACGACGCTTCCGGGGTTCGATGTTTTCCGCGACCGCCTGACTATGGAACACCGCCGCGCTTTGACCACTCATCAACCCCTTTCCTTGTTGGCGGTGGAGCTAAAGCCTTCGCGCGATCTCAGTGTATCGGGGGAGACCGAGACCGCCTTCGGGGATGCGGCAAAAACCCTGATGCGCAAGCTGCGCGGCGAAGACTCCATCTACTTGTTTGCGCCGGGAGTCTTCGGGATCCTTCTTCCCTCAGTCTCCGCCAGCGGCGCCAACGTCGTTCGTGACCGCATAATGGAGGGACTCCACGATGCCGCCGGCACCAGTAGCCGTTTCTCGTTCGCTGTCAGTGTGGTCAACTTCCCTGAGCACGTCGCCACCGCCAGGGAGATCGAGGAATTCTTGCAGAATCTTCTTCCCCGCAGCGCCAGCAAGGATTCGAACTCGGAATTGGTGAAACCCTTATTTGGAACTTAGCGGGCAAACACGTGGCCAATGTTCTTAAGACGTACACGTGATCCTCGTGGATCCCGGCCTCGGGCCTCCCACCGCAGAACGCCCGCCACAGGCCGAGATTTAATCATTGATCAGGAGCGGGCGATTGGAGAGCAACTTTCCAGCAACATGAGGTCAAGAGGCTTCGAGGGCCGTAATTGTCTGGACGGTTGGGAAGCCTTGGCGTTGCTGGAACAGGAATTCCTCGATGCGGTGCTTTCCGACGGTGGCCTTGCAAAACATGATGATTCGATGATCCTCCATGACACCCTTCTGTGGTCCGCAAAAAGTCTGTACATTCGCGTAAAGCAATGTCATTACATCGTTCTTAAGAGCTGAAGATTTATATTAGAACTCCAGGAAATGGCATCCTCGAACGACGGCAGAAACTCCACTCCCTTTTACACTGGTTGTTCACCCTTTCGAGTCAATGGGTGCGGGATTCGGCGGCTCCATTCTTGCGCAAGTTCTTCACGCCAAACGCCCTGGCCCGGCAGATTCAAAATGTATTGGATTCTCAGGGGCCGATTTGGCATGATGAAGGATCATGAAAGGCGTCGGCCTCTAGCAGTTTCCCAAGTCAACAGGCTTGACTTGGAATGACAAATACTGCAGACGTGGAAAGTCCCTTCCCAGGAGAGACTTGGCCCGAGTCACAATTCGACATCCAGAATCGGCAGGATTCGACCTTGAGCAGGGCTCGGCACGTTAGTTTTCAATCTGAATGGCCAACAGTATGAGCAAAGAAAACCTCGACGAGGCGGACAAACCGATTGCAGCCGCAGGGACTTCTGGGATTGAGGCCCCCCGCCAGCCTTCTCCCCCACTGTTGATACTTGCCATCGATGACGACCCAGGAATGCTCAGGTTCTATAGGGTCGCACTAACCCATGAGGGCGTCCGCTTCGAAGGCTCGACGGATCCACTTCATGCAGTGGAACTATCGAAAACTCTCAACCCTGATTTGATCTTGCTGGACCTCACCATGCCAGGCATTGATGGCATGGAAGCCCTGCGACGGATTCGTCTCTGTGATCCGGAGGCACGGGTCGTCATGATAACTGGAGATTATTCAATCGAGTCTGCCATTAAAGCCATTCAGGCGGGGGCTACAGATTATGTTTGCAAGCCCATCAGTCCAGAGAAAGTGTGCAAAATCGTTCAGGAAGCCCGGGAGCAGGTGGACCTTACGCGACGGGAAAGCACATTGGAGAAGCAGTTCTCTGAAGTTTTCAGCTTGGAGGGCATGATTGGTCGCAGCCCGAAGATGCTGGAGGTTTTCGACCTGGTTCGTCGCGTGGCGCCTCACCTGCGGACCGCCCTGATCACGGGGGAAACAGGAACAGGAAAAGAGTTGGTGGCGCGAGCACTACATGGGCTGAGCCACCGGGCCCAGCAACGCATCGCAGTGTTCAACTGCAGTGCACTCGTCGACACCCTGGCCGAAAGCCAACTATTTGGTCATCGGAAGGGTGCTTTTACGGGGGCAATAAGCGATCAGGCGGGGATCTTCGAGTGGGCCAACGGGGGCACGGTCTTTCTCGACGAGGTGGGTGACTTAAGCCCGGCAGCCCAGTCGAAGCTCTTGCGGGTGCTGGAGAATGGCGAGGTGCAAAAGCTGGGCTATCCGCAAGCCGTCCGAGTTGACGTGCAAATAATCTCTGCGACAAGCCGTGATTTGAACGTGGAAATGAGATCCAACCGGTTCCGGCCGGATCTCTGGTACCGGCTGAATATGGTCCAGATTCAAATTCCCCCTTTGCGGGAACGTCGGGAAGATATCTTGCTGCTGGCGCGACGTTTTCTTCTGGATTTCGCTTCCCAGTACGGCAAGCAGATTCACAAGATCTCACGACGCGCGGAGTCTGCCCTGCTGACATATTCCTGGCCTGGCAACGTTCGGGAATTGGAAAACGTCATCGGCCGCGGTTGCATGCTAACCCAGGCAAGAATGCTGGATTTGGAAGACCTGCCGGTAGAAGTAAGGAACCAATCCGTCCCGGCCGCCGGGTCACCCACAACCATGGAGGAAGCCGAGAAACGAACCGTCATTCAAGCGCTAGGAAAGACGAATAACAAGGCCCTTGCCGCGCGCAAGCTGGGAATCAGTCGCGCGCGGCTTTATCGCCTGATGGAGAAATATGGACTGGCCGAAGATTCTCCTGAGCAAGAACAATCTCACGAGGCTGCAGGGTAGTGGATGCTATAGCGGAGGAGGAACCTCCTACAAAAGGTCACAACCAAAACTCGAATTCCCTTAAACCTGCATTCGCGCGGACTCCCGCTCCGGGGGTGTTTCGGGCGCCAAATAGGCCACCTGCGGTTCTTCGTAAACCACCTGATAACCCCGAACGTGGGACTCCATATCGTGATAGTAATGAACATGAAGAATGCTGGCGGGCTTGGTCTGTTTCGCCCAATTATTAAATGCTGCTTCCAAAACCAGCCGATTGGATACGTCCGGGGTTAAGATGGTTGTGGCCTTAAACAACTTATCCTGCTTGATATGTTCCATGTGACCTCCCCCCTCCGTGATTTGTGACTGGTTCGAGCAGGAGACCCGCTCGGACGAACTCAACTCCGCCCTGCACCGGTACGGAAGGAAAATCGGGCCCGGCTTCTTGTGTCAGAGGAAACAGGCCCCCGCAAGAACTGCAGGATACGCCGAATCTTTTTCGGGGTGACAGGCTTTCCAGCAAAACACGAGGCGCCGGCTTCCAAGCCCTTAAGCCGGGTTTCAATGTCTTCATCGCCCGAGATCAGGGCAATCGGAGTTGTACGATTAATAGAGGCCCGGCGAGCCAAACGCGTCAACTCCAAGCCATCCGGTGAGGGCATGTGAACGTCGATGATCATCGCATCGAAATGTTGGTTGGTAATGTGCCGGGCTGCTTCCACGCTGTCCGTCACGGGCAGGATCTCAACGTCAGAGGAGTCCAGGAAGCACGCCATTGCTCTGTTAGTATCTTTCTCGTCGTCAACAAGCAGAACTCGCATCGAATTATTAACCTCCTGATTTAGAAATCGACGGCCGGGGCTGGTGGATTACAGTGCGAGGTAGTAACAAATGAAATCCCAGGGGACAAGCTCATGCCCCTGCCTCGAGGGATGGGAGGGGATGGTCGGCTTGGGCGGGGGGTACGACCTCCCATCGCACAATCCCCAATGACCTTATTACTCTCTTTTTGTTTCGGAGTTCGGGCCAGATACCCTGATCAATCGCCAGGAAGGCAGAAACCACCTCTGGGTCAAACTGTTTTCCGGATTCCCTGATGATTTCCTCGCGGGCCACGGCAAAAGTCCTCGCCGGGCGATATGGCCGGTCGGAAGTAATCGCATCCAAGGTATCGGCCACGGCAAAAATCCTGGCGCCCAACGGAATCTCCTCTCTACATAAACCCTGAGGATAGCCTGTCCCATCAAACCGCTCATGGTGGGTTAGCACAATCTCGGCTGCTCCCGCTAGGAACCCGATGTGGTTCAAGAAGCTGTATCCCACTCCCACGTGCGTATCCATCACTGAGCGCTCCTTATCCGTAAGGGGGCCCGGTTTCATCAGGATGGCGTCGGGCATCCCAATTTTTCCGATATCGTGCAAAAGAGCGCCCCGCGCTATATTATTCAATTGCAGCTTACTGCAGCCGACTCCTTTTGCAATTCTCAGGGTATACTCCATCACGCGCCGCGAATGCCCGGCAGTGTCGTTGTCTCTTAAATCCAAAGCTGCGGCGAGTGCTTGCAGGGTCTCATCATAGGTCAGCTCGATCCACGACTTAGCCCTGCGAAGCTGACCGGTCCTCTGTTCGACCATTTCCTCGAGGTGCAGGCGATAATTCTCCAATTCAGCTTCGAGCTTCTCTCGTTCCATGACCTGGTTGAGGCTGACCAGCACGGCATCGAGATTCAAAGGCTTCAGCAAGTAGTCGTCAGCCCCCTCTTTCATTGCCTGAACGCCCACCCGAACGTCACCCTCGCCGGTTACCATTACGGTGGCCATGCGCGGGTACTTCTCCCGAACGACTCGCAGAAGATCCATGCCGCTCATCCCGGGCATGTGAACATCGCATAGAACGATGTCGAATCCGTGAGTGTCCATCAAGTGCAACGCTTCTTGGCTGCTCTGGCACCCAAGACAACTGTAATCATGCTGCCGCAACATCTCAGCCAGCATCTTCACGATGCTCGGCTCGTCATCCACAATCAATATTCTACGTTTGGAGTCAGAGATTTGTTGAGTTGAGCGTGATTGAGTTCTTTTCATGCGAATCGGACCTCATTTCCGACGAAAAATCCATGCCATCGATTACGGCTTGCCACTTTCTATCCATCATCGGAACAACAGACTTAGGCCAATCCTAACGAGCCCCTCGTCTTTGGCTGGTGGGCACAGAAAAAGCAGGAATTGCAGACTGTGAACAAGCGGACGTGCCTAGACGCAAAAAACTGGATGGTGACTATTGGTGAATCCCGGCATTGTGCGCCGCCGCTATTCCTGACGGGACACCGAAGATCAAGGGGACAATTCTCTCCGCCTTGTGATGGCCAGTTTTGTGCATCATGTAGGAAATCCCCATCCCCGCGCCGAAGGACGCAAACTTGAGTACGGAGAGTGACGCCGAGGACTTCGCCAGGGGATTCATCTCGCGACTTCCTGGAACTTGCAGAGCTTGCTTCGTGGTCGCGATATCAGCCGCCATCATTGCGGCACTGATGCCGAACATCAAAACATTCGGGCCGTCAAGAAACTTGTGCACGGGAGCGGGCGGTCGCACCACAGCTATAATAGGTGGGGCCGGAGCGGCGGGGGTGGCAGCGGCAGGGTCGGCAGCCAGGGCGGACAACGGGATCAAGCAAAGTCCCATCGCGAGTAGCAAAGTAATCGCACGTTTGTTGGAATTCATTGTTTCCTCCTGGAAGTATTCGTCGAGACTTTTTGGTGAAGCCGCCAGCGGTTGGTGAGGGACATTGACCCAGAGCGGGCGTGGGGCCCTGAGCTACCCGGCGGAATTCCGCATCAGGTTTTGGCCGAGAGAAGTGAAACCCATGCCCGTGGGGTAAGTGCGCCAGGAAGACCCTTTTAGGGAATTTGGAATTGTTATGGGATAAGTGTGATTGAGTTACCCGATTACTGCCCGGCGCCAGCTAAAACTGCGGCGATGGTTCAATGAACGGTTACGCATCGAAGCCCGAAAGGGGGGGACCAATCGGTTCCACGTCATCGGCATCCACTTCGACTGCCGCAGCCTGCCGGATCATCTCCAGGGAAAGCACCACTCGTAAGCCCCCGGACTGGCGCACTAAGAATCCGGTGAAATCTGCAAGCGGGCCGGATTTGATCCGAACCTTTTGGCCAACCGTCAAATAGGGGTGCGGTTCAAACTTGTGCGACTGCAGGGTCGCGCGGAGACTCGCGATTTCCGAATCCGGTAACGGCCAAGGACCACTTCCAGAACCCACTATGGATACCACACCCCGAAGACTTAGAGCTTTGAAGCTTTCGCGGGGATCGATTTTGACGAAGAGGTAGCCGGGGAACAAGGGCAGTTCGACTCGTACCCAGCAGCCATTCTTCCAACGATGCAATGTCTCAAACAGGGGAAGGAAGCACTCGATGGCGCGCAACTTTAAATCCTCGTGGACACGTTTTTCGTGCCGGGGAAAAGTTTGCAGCGCATACCAGTGGATCGTGGAAGTCGCAAATTGCACGCGGCCTTCAAGATCGTCTCCGCTTCTAGGGGATTGTTGTAAGGCTTCGCCATGCTCACTTAGGTGAGTGGCTCCGTCGATTGAAGTATGCATAGAGCCTCGCGAGAAGAATCTTTCTGTTCTCGGAACGTAGAGAAAGCACGAGGGCTGCCAGTCGCAGCGTGTCGCCCAACTTTCTTGCATCGCGAGTAAATGGAAGAGGTTAAGGTGAATCAAGGTAACCACTTCTCAATGCACCGATAACAATGCAGGTGTCCAAAAAGGTGGGAGTGTTACGATTTGATACAGGGGCTTGGCTAACTCAAGGTCGCTACTGTCAAGCCAGGTAAATCCCCGATATCATGCCCCGTAAGTCAAACGTGGAAGGGGATGGCCAGCCTGCCCACCTCAGTCGACGGGCCAGCGCCGGTCGCCGCCGCCACAACTCCGCCCCGCACGTCCTTCTTCTCCTGGTTAGTAGTAGACAATTCGACAACTAAGATTTGGATAAATACGTAATGTACCTAATTATGGACATCAAGCCATTTGTCACTTGACAAACCACTAAGACTTGGATATAAAGCAAGTTATCACCTGTGGTGGCGAGGTGGGACGCCCCGTCCTTTGACCAACTACGAACCGTTTGCGGACGAGACCCCCTCCGTCATTAGGCACTGGCCGTTGCCTCCTCTCAGCCCGGGTGAACATATAATTCATATAGCTCGCATCGTTGCTTTACTCTTATTTGCCGCTCTTGCGGCTTGAAAGCCCCGTAACTCAAAGGCATTTTCGCAAAGCCTGGGGGTCCTTCAATGAACGCCTGCTCTTAAACTAGCCCGACCAGTTCTTTCTGGTCATTTTCCCGAGGCGTAAGCCTCGGAGAAGCGGCAACGGGTCCCGTCATCACGTGCACTGGAGCAGTTCAAGTGAAAAGTGCCTTTCTACTTGGTGTGATGCCATGAAGTCTCCGCGCCAAATCGTGCCTTCTTTGGTCCACAAAACCAGAATATTGATTCAGGGGGTGATTCACCGCCCAGGGATTCGAGTCAGGGAGGCCGTGGCTTACATTCTGCTTTTTACCCTGGCGGTAGCAACGGTGGAATTCTCCCTCCGCTGGCACATTGCAAGCTTGTATCAATACGAGATGGCCTCCTGGCGGGCTCGGGTATCCAGTATTGCCGACGATCAAGCGCAGAGGGTTTCGGATTGGTTGCGGGAACGTCAAGAAGATGCGCAAGTCCTTGCCACCCACGCTTCGGTCCGCGCCGCCTTGCGGGTTCATGGCGATGCAGGCCAGCTCTCGACGCACCCTCGGGGCAGCCCGCCGGATTTGACGGCTGTCTTGGACGAACTGGCAAGATTGAACCCTTACGCCGGGGTCTATGTTTTGGATCGCGATGCACAAGTGGTGGCGCAGTCAAGCCGGTCCATCCCCTTGAACCCCATGTTTTCTGAAACCTGCCGAGCCGCAACCCGCTCGGGAGTCGTGCGAATCGATATTGTGGGAGACGCGCCAAACCGGAGTCTGATAGGTTTCATCGTTCCCGTGTTCCCTGAACCGGGTACGACCGATGCGGGCCGGCCACCCATCCAACCCATGGGGATTGTGTTGGTGGTTTCCGATGCGTCGAAAACCCTGTTTCCACTTGTGACGGATCGGGTCGTTCTAACTCGGACCGGCGAGACACTTCTCGTGCGCCCCGAGGGCAACAACATCGTCTATTTCTCGCCCCTGCGCTATGTTCCAGCCGGTTCCCCCAACCTGCGGTTTCCGCTTTCCGCCGCTCCCGCCCCCGTGCGCCTCGCTTTGGAAGGCCGCGTGACCTTTGCGGAGTACAACGACTACCGGGGTGTTCCGGTGCTGGCGGCGACGCAGCATATCTCGCAAACTGGGTGGGGGCTGGTCTGCAAGATCGATCGCGCCGAAGCCATGGAGGATTTTCGCCGTATGGCCATCGCGGAGAGGCTGGCAGGAGGTCTCTTGATCATCCTCCTCGGTAGTCTCATGATGTTTTATCGCCGCGACGTGCTAACGCGGGTGCTGGGGCAGGAAAAGGAGAAGTTCCGTGCGCTCCTGGAATCGGCGCCCGAAGCCATCTATATCTTTGACCCTTCCACATTGGGAATCCTGGGACGCAACCGCAAAGCGGCGGAGTTGGACGGATACAGCGACGAAGACATTGCCCACATGACGGCGGCTGACCTCCACCCTCCCGAGGATCACACACTACTTCGGGAATGGCTCGAAAGAGGGTCGGAAGCGGGCAGGGTTTTGCACCTTCACACCCTGCGGAGGAAAGATGGCCAGCTCGTGCCGGTGGAAGAAAGCGAAGAACGGGTCGAAGCCGGAGGTGAAAGATTCATCCTATGCATCGTTCGCGATATCACGGAGCGGAAGCGGGCGGAGGAGGCGCTGATGGAGGAAAGGCATCTCCTCCACACGCTTATGGACAATCTCCCCGACGGGATTTACTACAAGGATCGCGAGAGCCGCTTCACCCGGATAAATTTGGCTCTCGCCAATCAGTTTGGGCTGAGCCACCCTTCCCAGGCGGCCGGCAAAACGGACTTTGACTTCTTCAGCGCAGAGCACGCCCAGGAGGCCTACAGGGATGAGCAGGAAATTATCAGGACGGGCCGGTCGATGGTGGGCAAGGAGGAGAAGGAAACCTGGCCTGATGGCCGTGTGACCTGGGTCTTGACCACGAAGATGCCCCTGCGTGACGCCCACGGGAACATCATCGGAACCTTCGGTGTCTCTCGCGATGTGACCCAACGCAAGCTGGCGGAGGAAGCCCTCCGCGCGAGCGAGGAAAAATACCGCTCGCTGGTGTCCAATATCCCTGACGTCGTCTGGACATTGGACGCCGAACTCCGCTTTGTCTTCATCAGCAAGAGCATCGAGAAGATAAGTGGCTTTTCGGTTGACGAGATTCATCAACATGGCGCTGGACTCTATCTTGCCTCTCTCCATCCCGACGACGTTCACAAGGTGGCGGAAGGTCTCCGCGCGCTCTTTGCCGAAGGTCGACCCTATGACGTGGAGTGCCGTATCAAGCGCAAAACCGGGGAGTGGAGGTGGGTGCACGACCGGGCACATTCCACCTACGAGAAAAACGGCATCCGCTATGCCGACGGGTTGCTCTCCGACATCACCGAGCGCAAGCGGGCGGAGGAGGCCCTGCGGAACAGCGAGGAGAAATATCGGGTTCTTTATGAATCGTCGCGCGATGCCATCGTGCTGCTCGCTCCTCCGGAGTGGAAGTTTACGGCCGTGAATCCCACGGCCATCGCGCTGTTCGAGGCGAGAGATGAGCGAGAGATTATGGGAGCGGACCCATGGAATTTATCCCCGGCATATCAACCAGATGGCGCTCTTTCCTCGGTCAAGGCCCGGCAGATGATCGACTTGGCCATGGAGAGGGGATCGAATCTCTTCGAGTGGACCCACAAGAGGTTCGGCGGCGAGGAGTTCTTTGCCACCGTCATGCTAACCAGAATGATCTATCGGGGACAACCCTTTCTGCAGGCCACCATCAGAGACATCACCGAGCGCAAGCGGGTTGTCGAGGAATTGCACCAGTCGCAGCAGATGCTTCACGCCGTCCTGGATACCATTCCCCAACGAGTTTTCTGGAAGGACAGGAATTCCGTGTATATGGGCTGTAACAAAGCCTTCGCGATGGATGCGGGGTTGCAGGACCCGGCGGAAATCATCGGTAAGAATGATTATGAGCTTGCTTGGAAAGAAACGGCTGAGCTTTACCGCGCCGATGACAAGTGGGTGATGGAGCAGGAGACGCCCCGGCTCAACTTCGAAGAACCACAAAACAGGCCGGATGGAAGTCTGATATGGCTCCGCACCAATGAATTACCGCTGCGTGACCGCGAAGGTAAAGTGACCGGGCTCCTTGGAACTTGCGAAGACATCACCGACCGCAAGCGGGCAGAAGCGGCTTTGATCGAAAGCGAGAAACGCTTCCGCGGTCTCGTAGAAAACGCCACCGTTGGCATCTATCGCACCAGCCCCCAAGGCCGTATCGTGATGGCGAATCTCGCCCTGGTCAGGATGTTAGGGTATAAGGACTTCAAGGAACTGGCCGTTCGTGATCTTGAGACGGAAGGGTTCGCGCCGGATTACCCTCGGATGGCGTTTTGTGAGCGAATCGAACAGGAGGGTGAAGTCAGGGGCATGGAAGCAGCCTGGACGAAGCAGGATGGCTCGGTGATCTTCGTTCGCGAGAGCGCCCGAGCCATTCGGAGCGAAGACGGCAAGACACTGTACTTCGACGGAGTCGTGGAAGACATCACCGAGCGCAAGCGGGCGGAAGAGGAAGTGGGGGCTTCCGAGATCCGCTATCGCTCCCTGTTTGAAGCAGCTCATGATGGTATTTTGATTCTCGATGCAGACTCCGGTGAGATAAAAGACGTCAACCCCTATATGATGGATCTCCTGGGATATTCTCGCGCCGAACTCCTGGGGAAGAAACTCTGGGACATAGGTCTCTTAAGTGATGTCCTCTTGAGCAAGATTGGCTTTCAGGACCTGCAAAACAAAGAGCATGTCCGATACGATAATCTACCCCTTGAGACCCATGATGGGAAACGCCTTGATGTGGAATTCGTCAGCAATGTTTACCTCGTTGACCGCCAGAAAGTGATTCAATGTAACATCCGCGATATGACCGAGCACAAACGGGCGGATGCTGAGAGAACACGCTTGGTGACAGCGATTGAGCAGTCACCGGAAGGCGTAGTCATAACCAATACCTCCGGTGACATCGAGTATGTCAACCCGGCTTTCACTCGTATCACCGGGTATGCCCGCGAGGAGGTTCTAGGGCAAAACCCCAGGATACTGAAATCGGGCCAACAAGACCCGGCGCTTTACCAACAGCTTTGGGCGACTCTTCTCAAGGGAAAAATCTGGCACGGGGAGCTCGTCAACCGGCGCAAGGACGGAACCTTTTATTCCGAACTGATGAGCATCACCCCGGTCCGGAGTGGGCATGGGGAAATCACCCACTTTGTTGCCACAAAACAGGACATAACGGCGCGCAAGCAACTAGAGCAGCAATTTCTTCAGGCGCAAAAGATGGAAGCTGTGGGACGCCTGGCCGGCGGAGTGGCCCACGATTTCAACAACCTTCTGACCATCATCAATGGCTACGCCCAGCTTCTCATGCAGCAGAGCTCCCCCCAAGACCCGCGCCGGGGCCTGTTCGAAGAGATCCTGGTGGCGGGGGAGCGGGCGGCTTCCCTGACACGGCAACTTCTGGCCTTCAGCCGCCGGCAAGTCATGGACCCGAGAGTCCTGGACTTAAACAGCGTCCTCGCCGCCATTGAAAAGATGCTTCGCCGCCTGATCGGTGAAGACGTGGAACTGGTAGCGACCTTTAAGCCCGACCTGGGACGCGTCAAAGTGGATCCGGGGCAGATTGAACAGGTCATCATGAATCTGGCGATCAATGCCCGCGACGCGATGCCGGAGGGTGGGAAACTTTGCATCGAGACATCCAACCTTGAAATTGAGGAGGGCAACGGGCGCACCCATCCGGACTTGGCGCCGGGCAAGTACGTTATGGTGGCCGTAAGCGACACAGGTCGCGGAATGGACGCGGAAACGCGAGCGCATATCTTCGAGCCCTTTTTCACCACCAAGGAGAAAGGCCACGGAACCGGCCTGGGGTTGGCTACGGTCTATGGGATTGTCAAGCAGAGTGGTGGCTCCCTTCGGGTTTACAGCGAACTTGGACAGGGTACGACGTTCAAAATCTACCTTCCCTGCGTTGAGGAATCCTTGCCCGTGGCGGAGCCCACCGAAGTTCGCACCAAGCCAGCCAAAGGTTCAGAAACCGTCCTGGTGGTCGAAGATGAGGAAGGCGTCCGGTTGCTGGTAGGCGAAACACTCAAAGCGAGAGGCTACAAGGTACTGGTAGCCGAGGGAGCCGCACAGGCGCTTAAGATCGCGGAACAACATGCCAAGCCCATCCATCTGCTGCTGACCGACGTGGTAATGCCTCAAACCGGCGGCAAAGAGTTGGCCAAGCGTTTATCCACCCTACATCCCGAGACAAGAGTGCTTTACATGTCAGGGTACACGGATGACGCCATTGTCCGCCACGGTATCTTGCAGGGCAGCATGGCCTTATTGCAGAAGCCCTTTGCGCCCAATGCGCTGGCGCGGAAGGTCCGCGAGGTTCTGAAAAGGAAGCCCGGGACTCAACAATAGCCAGGATCAAAGTGTGGACTCGTCGAAAGGAAGGGTCCATGCCGGTTTCTTCGCTTCCTGATCCCTCAACCGACGGCATGTTAGTGCTTGCTTTATTTACCTCCCAGGTACTTGACACGTTGCGACGGATAGCATAGCTTCGCCTTCACTTCCCATGTCACTGAGTAATCAAGGGGTCCGGCGGGGCAAGCGCGTGACGTTCACGACAAGCGCGCCATTGTCAACCGGCTCCGGCAGTGGTGGTCTCATCAAGGATTCGTCAACGATTGATCTTTCGGGGTTTGGAGTTCGACTCCGATTACGCGGCCATATCGTGCCTGGCCAGATTGTGGATGTTTTCTTGAGCAAGCGCCCCGAGCGATGCCGGGTAGTGTGGACCAGCCCGGCCAGCGTCAGTAAGGATTTAATTGCGGGGCTTGAATTCATCTGTCCGTTGCCCGATCCGCGACGTCGCAAGACTCCTCCCTCCAGCGGCTTCGAGCCCATCAATTAACCTCGGCTAGTTCCGGATTTCTCAGTTGCTAGCTCATCCAGCATACCCTCCAACAACACCGTTGTGCTTTCAACTTCCTTGCAGAAGTTGTCGAGCACGAGAAACGGAACGGAGTAGGATGTATTGCCGAACCCGCACGCGCGGCGCAGCCGCAGAAGAAGCGGGGGAAATCCACTACCTCTACCACCGCTCCTCAAGAGCGGTCCGGGCCTGGTAGAACGTACTCTCATATGGTCTGGCTGACCCAAACCAGACTCTCCCCATGGCTATTCACAATGCCTCGATTTGAGGCATCCCTTACCCAGGCGAACACTTTCCAGACACCGTTGTTCCCCCTTTCTAAACGTTCTCTCCCGTAATTCATTGAAACTAAAGACCCGGGTGAATCTGTACGCATGCCCGAGTTGGTATCACCCGTGCTCTAACGTGGTGTGTTGGAGCTCATGAAATTGGATCGTTCGCCTGGACCAAACAATGGCCTTTGGCGCAATAAAAAGAAGGCCACGCGGATTTCTTGACCGAGTTGATCCAGACATTTTGGATTGCCGCG
This sequence comes from Acidobacteriota bacterium, assembly GCA_003165615.1. The sequence goes on from PLWR01000718.1 coordinate 21,678, forward strand.
AATTGCACCCTTCGCGCCTTGTACTAGCAGCAATGGAGAGTAACGGGCTATGTCCCCTATTAACGGGTTGTCAAGGAGAATGACTAAAACGCGGAGAAACTAGTTAGGGACGAGAGCATGGATACGGAACGAATTCTGCACAAGTTTCCCATCCGCGTTGCCGCGTTTGGCGGGAGTGCAGGTCATTTTTCGGAAGAGACCTATACCGTTGCAGTCAACCGGGACGGCGCCCGCATCGCCCTTCAGCATCGCGTCGCGCCGAATGACACGATTCGAATTGTCAACCTGGGGAATTCGCGCGAAGCCGATTTCCGCGTCATCCGACAAAACTATCTGGCGGCCGGGGGGGGCGGAGATTTAGACGTGGAATGTATGGAGGCGGACCGCGACCTTTGGGACATTGAGTTTGCACCACCTCTCGCTCCCCCCGAAAACTCTGCAGGAGCCTTCCTGAAATGCGGAGATTGTGGCGCGCAGGGTTTCTGTGCGCTTCGCGACTGGGAGTTCGAGATTCTCGAATCGGCACCTTTGCAGCGGTTTTGCGAGACGTGCGGCGCGCCGACCGCTTGGCGGCACGCCGACGTCAATCCCCTCGCGGCAGAGGCGCCTTCGCTCGAAACATCCGCCAACTCAGCGGCACCGATTGTAGAACAGCCTCCGGAGGCATGGGTCAGCAAGCGCGCCCACAAGCGGCTCGCCTTAAAAATGCCCATTCTGGTTCGCGATCAAAAGGGCCGGCAGGAGCTCACAAAAACGGAAGACGTTTCCAAGGCCGGGGTGGCCGTTTGTCTGGGATTGAAACTGGAGGTTGGAGATATCGTCGAGGTTTCCTGTCCTCACACCGAAGGTGGGCACGACTTCGAGCAAAAGGCCGTCGTCCGAAACCGCAAAACATTCTTTGCGGGAGAGAGATGGGTTTATGGCCTGCGCTACATCGTAGCGGCATCGTAACCCATCGACCATCCGTGGCATTGAGCATAATCAGATCAAATGCGGGCAATAGTGGAATTGGTCTTGAAGCGCACTGCTTCCGGCTTTACCTTGCTGCGGCAGGGTAATTACAAGCACGCTTTTCTGGCCTGCTTGACCCCATCAAGCTCTCCGCGTAGCAATACACACTGCCTCGATTTGAGGCATCCCATACCCAGGCGAACACTTCCCGGACAACAGTGCTCCCCCTTTCCTACACGCTTTCCCTGTAATTCACTGAAATCAAAGGCCCAAGTAAATCTGAACGCATACCCGAGTTGGGCTGCCCCGTGCTCTTACATGGGGCAATTGAGCTCGTGAATATGGACCGTTCGCATAAAACCGGTCGGTGGGCTCCAGAGCAACAAGCAGGAAGAGAAGGCATGCGGACTCCTTGACCGAGTTGATCCTAACACCTTGGATCGCCGCGAATTGCAGCCTTCGCCTAAGGGGATCTTGTCGCCACTGTCAGGGAGAGGCCTCTGCAAACTGCCCCCTGGAAAGTTGCCGGGCCGTGGGGACCATTTAAGCTGGATGTAACTTAACTTAC
>PLWR01000462.1 GCA_003165615.1 Acidobacteriota bacterium
GAGGCCCTGGACAAGCTCAAGATTCTCTCCCAGCGGAACGAGAAGATGGACAACCCCAAGCGCTTCGACGGCACCAACTGGTACGCCGGCAGCCTGCTGCTCATCGGCGATTTGGTGGATTAATAAAAGCCAATGAACAAGCCGCGCTTCCCTCTCCGCACTGGGGAGAGAAACCGAGGGTGAGGTGTCCCGTATTCCGCATCCCGCACTCATTTGGCATTGTGATTACAGCCCCATCTGGTAAGACCTCCCAAAAGCAATAGTGCACAAATGCGTGTATTTGTGCTTGCACAAATGCCACACCAAGCTACCTTGTCGTTATGAAGAAACTTGCGTCTGCTCGAACCGTGGTGGCCAAACCTCCCCCTGCCAGGACCGCTCACAAGGCCGGGGTCGCTGGCCTTCTGCAGGCTCTCTCCCCGAGCGGCCTCGTTGGGACTTCGGTGAAAGACCTCACCCACCGCTACGGCATCTCCTGCGACACCCTGACGCGCATGACGGGTTTCTCCCTCCGCGCCGTGTCGAACTGGTCCCAGGGCTCCAAGCCCAGTTCATCGACTGCCAGGCGCTTGACCGAAATCAAGCGCCTCTTCGCCGCGCTGGAGGAACTCGTTTCCCCCGAAGCAATTGGCCCCTGGCTCAAAGAACCCAGCCCTGCCTTTGACGGCTCTACCCCGCTCCAGGTCATCGAACGCGGCGAGACGGACCGCATTTGGCGCATGGTTTACGAGCTGGAATCCGGCGAACCCGCCTGACCCGGGCGCCCTTCAAACTCCAACGTTCGCCCCTTCTTCCATCTTACGCCTTCTGCGCATATTGGCGGCCACCCCCTCTCTATCCGTCCGCATTTTACCCACCCCGTGGCTAAACTCCTTCCGATTTCAGCTTTCAGCTTTTCCGTTCGCTCCCTCAACCAATCTGGTGTTTTGTTTTCCGTCGCTCCAGTTCTCTGCCCGCCATCGAGGCTGCCGGCGAGCCCGGCCCACATTCTTTGGGCGAACCGTTCGTGGGTGACAACTGTGAAAAACGACGGCAATTACCGGTCGCCTCAATCTTCCAGCGGGAGGACGCGGGCTCGGGATCGAGCTTCGTCGAGAACGATTAGCGCTCCCTTCTCCAGGGTGCCCTCGAACTGACGCAAGGCGTTAAGGACCAGCGCACCAATGCCCGCGGGCGTAACCTCCTGCGTGCGAACCTGAATCACGCTTGGGCTTCCCGCATGGGTAAGCGCCAGCAGCGTCCCGAAGTCAAGGTCGTGGGTGAACACGACGTGTTTCTGTGCCCTGGCCCAGGCCATGATCTCCACATCTTCGGCTCGCGGGTTGCCAACCGTGGACCAGTGAATCGCTTCCCATCCCGCGCGCTCGAGAACCGCCACCCATTCGGGTAAAAGGCTCATGTCCCCCAGCAATCTCATGCCGGCTGGAGCGGCAATTCAACTTCTTCGGCCCGCCAGGCAGCATACTTCAGCGCCTGATTGATGTCCTCCTCCTCCAGATACGGATACAGCTTGAGGATTTCCGCCCGCATATGGCCCGTGGCCACCAGTCCGGTGAGGGTGCCCACCGTGACACGCAACCCGCGAACACAGGGCCGCCCGCCCATGACCTGCGGGTTGAAAGTGATTCGATCCAGCGCCTTAATGCGCTGTAATCTAACCCAGACCCTGCCCGGATCCAACTCCTCATTTGTTGCAGGCTCAACCGCCTCCGGCCCCTGAGCCGAGGGTTGGGGAGAGGGGACCGTATTGGCCCCTGGGGTTCCGCGGCAGGAGAATTCATTGGGGCCTCCTCTCCCCAGCCCTCTCCTCCCTCGGGGGAGGAGAGGGAGAAACCGCCGCGTCTCGCGCGGGAACTTCCTTAATTCAACGGGAGTGGGGCTGGGGAGAGGGGTTTCATTGGTGTTGGCACGGCCCTCCTCTCCCCGGCCCTCTCCTCCCTTGGCGGGAGGAGAGGGAGAAGCCGCCGCGCCTTGCGCGGGAACTTCCTTAATTCAACGGCAGTGCCCCGCGGGGCAGCCTCCGCTTTCTGGATTGCTTCGTCCAATGCAGCCAAAAGCTACGAGTCATCCTCGCTGCACTCTTGCAATGTAGCCACAACAGGGCTGCAATAGCGCCATGAGTAAAACCGCGACGATTCGTACCCGCATCGAGCCGAGCCTCAAGCGCGAGGTGGAGGATATTCTTGCCCAGTTGGGGCTGACGGCTTCTGAAACCGTTCACCTGCTTTATCGGCAGATCAAATTGCAGCGGGGTTTGCCCTTTGATGTGCGGATTCCCAACGCCCTCACCGCGCGCACACTCCACGCCAGCAAGGCGGGCAAGAACATGAAGCGGTTTGGCAGCAAAGCAGCACTCTTTGCTGACCTGCGTTCCTAGTTTATACCCTCACCGAAGAAGGCGCACACGTCTGCTTTGAGCGCACCGGCACGCACAGCGATTTGTTCCGCTGACGGACAGGACGGCAGCTCACACTGGGCGCTCGCAACGGCGTGAGGGCCACGTCCACGCCGCCAGAGGTGCGGCCCGGGTCACGCTTCATGCCTCCTCCTCCTCCTCCTTCGGCATTTTCTGTCCTTTGCCCTCTATCCTGCCGGCGTCGCGAGTCACAGTTTGTTGTATTCTTCATGCGTGCCAATCCAGTTCCAGACAAACGTGTCCGAAGTCAGGAAGTAACCCGTGGCACGGTAATGGTCGCCGATGCGGACAGACCACAAGTCATCTTTCAGCTTCTTGAAACGGAGCGAGGAATAAAACGGGTCTTTCAGCCACAGCGCGAAAGCTTTGCGGGCGAGTTGCTGAACCTGCAACGGCAGCGCGTTAAACCGCCGCCAGAAAGCGGGGTCAACCTTTGAGTTCATTTCTGCCCGCGAGGGGGGAAATCCATGAGCTTGCCAGCCTGGGCGTTTTTGCGGGAAGCTGACATCATTTCGTGCAACTTGCCGCCCGGCTCGGCATCCGCTTGCATCTGCCGGTCCCAATCGTCGTCCGGCCAGGGATGAAGCAAAGCCTCCAACTCGCAACGCTCTTGCGGCGAGAGCTTCTCAATCGCCCTTTTGATTTCAGCAACCGTGCTCATGGCACAAAGCTAAACGTAATGCATTATGCCGTCAATTCGGCGAACCCTGTAGTTGCTAATCCGATTGAGCCTCTCGGCCATCCCCGCGTCCACGCCGCCGGATGTGTGGCCCGGCTGTCTCTCAACAATCAACTCTCAACTCTCAACCACTCCTACGCCCCCCGCCCGCCCGCCGGCAAAAGCCGCGAAACGGCCCGTGCTCGCACCACCTCAACGTAGCAAGTTAGGCATCGCGGTCATACTCTCCGACCACACCCAGAACAGTACGGCACTGACTCTATATAAATATAGTAAATGATGCCGGGAATGAGGAATAGGAGAACCAATGTGGCGCAGATAAAAACTTCTCCAATACCTTGAAGTCCTCTTACCTTGCCGACGGAGTGAGAGCCGCAGTGCGGGCAAGCAATTTCGCCTCTGCTTTTGCGTGCGGCCACAGCAAGCACGCCCGGCTGCGTAACAGCGGGTCGTTGTGCCGAGGGTGGCTCAAGCTGATGCAGAATTGTGCTGAGGGGGTGCCACTCGGAATCGCCCTCCTGACAGTGCATCGTCTTGCCGGTAATGCTGCCCATGTTCCACATGCCCCGCAATTGACCAATGGTGTATGGGCCTTTGGTTTCAACTTCCTGAAGAATATAATACGGTCTAGCGACTGGTGGTGGTGCCTTTGCTGGTCCGATAAGGGCTGGAAGATAATTCAAACTCCACTTGTCTGTGCCATTTTCTTCCAGGGTGAGGGTGACGGTTGGTATCACACCTCTGCCAAGCATCTCGCGAATCTGGTCTTCGTCGTAAGGCCCTTGCTTTTCCTCGTTGATCTGGAGAAAGTATTTCATGCGCATTCGGCGGCGCGGCTAACCCGCTGCTCCCCCCTCGCCATCGCCGTCTACAATGGCGAGATCGACGCGCTGCCGACACTGCGGGCAGTCCACCCAGCCGTTGAAAGCAGTGTGCTCGATGCGAGTGCCGCAACCCGGGCAGGTGGTTTTGTTGTAAACGACCTCGGGCGGAGCAGCGGTAGGCGTTTCCGCCGCCGGTCGGGCAGCAACTGCCGTAACAAGCGCCTGAAGCTCGCGTAACTGGGCCTGCTGTAGCTGCACCTGTGACTGAAGCAAGTGCTGTGCTTTTGCATCCTCTTCCTTCTTGGCAAGGTTTGGCAAACAAAGGACGACGATCACACCGACAGGCCCAAAAAGCAGACTCCATACCATCCCGGACCCTATACGCCCCTTCGCAGCTCCGACCAAACAGCCGATAACTACCGAGAAAACCCAGATGAGTGGAATAGCTAAATCATCCATAGTGTCGTGCCCATAGATGCAGGCATAATCATTCTTCTCCCCGTAGCAGCCATTTTACGAGCAGACCAACAACGGCAAGACCCATGGCCCAAATGAGGGCGAGTATAGCCACTCTGGCTTGGGGATTCCACTTCTCCTTGTGACTCCCGATCCATGCAAGGCCGACCCCGTTTGGCCTTGCGACCAGCCTGCCCTCGCGGCGAACGGCTTCAATCATGCTCTGCGATGTGATAAATTTCACGACTCGGTCATACTCAGCCTGTGACCTGCAAATCTTGGACGCAACATCGCCAAGAGTGCGACATTTCAACAGATCTGGCTCGCGAGCCCACTCATCTTTGAGCGCTTTCATCAGTCGCAATGCGACGCGTTCTGTGGAATGAGGCATACGGTGGCTACTAACATCCGCCCTCGCTGGCGCCGCGCTAACGACGCTCCATTTACAAACAGAGCGCGAGCGGGGCGTCCAGTGCAGCTCGCTAGTTGGATTTCACTTTAGCCAATCTGGCTCTCCATCGGACTCAATAAACTGCGCTGCTGCGCTTCTGACGCTAAGCTCGCCGGGCAATCTTGGAGCGGCTTCAATTGCTTTTCCCATCAAATCCATCGCAATGCCAGGCGCAAGCTTGTCGTCGATGTCTTTTACATGGGCTAGAACTCCGCATTGAACTATTCTGAGGAATTGCTCTTGTTTCTTCATAAATGTCCGAAAGTGCATATGTACATTGCAAGGACGCAACAATGTCGGATGTTGGGGGAAAACGTTGCATTAGTTCAATGTTTCATTGGCACTCTTCCCGACCTTATGGAGCAGGGGGGATTCTGTCAAGCGGGCGCGGTCGTCTGCGGGAGGGGTAGGGAAGGCGCGGTTTTTCAGCCCGTTCGGCCAGGCCGGACGGGGGGCGGCGGGGGGCATCTTGATTACGGAAAGGGGTCATAGTTCTCTTGGGAAAGGGGTGATCTAATTTGGTGATCTAATTTGGTTGCAACCGCAGACGCTTTCTTCTCACACTACCATTCAACGGGTGCCTTTGCCGCGTGACACCTGGGAGCGAGTCTATGGAATCACAGCCGGAGCAAGCAGGAACGCCACCCGCCGTGGGAGCGAGTGAGGCGAGATATTTTGTGGCGATCGGCGGGGAGACCTACGGGCCTTACACAGGCCAGGAACTGGTCCGGTATGTGGAGGAAAGTAGAATTCTCCGCAAGGACTTGGCCTGGAGAGAAGGCCTGAGCGATTGGACGTCGGTTGCAAATATCCTTGAGGAGACCAGCCCCAGCCCGCCAGAGGAGGGATCTGTTGCAGCACCCAGGCCTGAAGGAGAACCGGCTGGAAGACGAAAACCGAAATCAAGGCTGCACAAGCTGACGAGTGAGACGATAAGGCAAACCACGAAAGGTGGAGATCTGCCTCTACATCGCGGAGCAAGGAATGGAACATTCGATGAAATCCCGAGAGAGCTTTTGACCATTGACCTGTTCCTCGCCCAGAACAACGATGGCGAAACTGCGCTGCACGCTGCTGCGCGCAAATGCAACCTTCATCAGATCCCACCGGAGTTCTTCACGAGGGAGGCATTATCTGTGACCGAGAAATGGGGGAGAACACCTCTACATATTGCGGCGGAGTTCGGATGCTTAGCCCAGATGCCCGCCGAAATCTTGACGCCCCAATTGCTTAGCATGCGAACGAAGAATGGCGGCGAGAACTCTGTGATCCATGAGGCGGCCAGAAGTAACCTTCTGGACCAGATTCCGAGTGAGTTATTAACGCGGGAACTTTTGGAGCAGAGAAATGCCTATGGGGAAACCCCGCTCCAGACGCTCGAGCGCTGCCGTCCCACCGAAAAGCAGCTAGCCTACTTGCGAGATCTCGGTGTGCAGGCGGATGCAACTACTTTGACAAAACACACGGCATCCATCTTGATTGATAATGCTTTAGCGGGCATTAAACCCACAGTGACCTCCAGCGTGCGCCCAGTGAGCCCAGTGTCTTTCGCCCCGACCCGATTGCAATCCTGTCCTTTTAACATTGTCGAGCTTACACAGGGCACACCTGAATGGCGTAAATGGCGTTGTAACGGAATCGGGGCATCGGATGCGCCGACCATCATGGGGGAGAATCCGTGGAAGACCGCGGCCGAACTTCTGTGGGAGAAGCGTGGAGAAGCAGGAGAATCTGAAGTGACCGCAGCCATGGCGCGTGGCACTGAGCTTGAACCCGAGGCTCGCAGGGCTTACATCCTCCAGACTGGAAGACGGGTGCAGCCGGCATGCCTGCAGACCAGCGAATATGCGTGGCTACGTGCAAGCGTGGACGGGATCACTAGCAACCTGGATGCTGTGGTGGAGATAAAGTGCGGGGAATCTGTTTACAGGAACACTTCAGAATATCGCCGCGTACCTGATCATTATTATGGCCAACTTCAACACATTTTGGCAGTCACGGGTCTCCCGCTGATTGACTTTTGGTGCTATCTCCCAGGACTTCCCGCGCTGTTGATTCCCGTGGAGCGAGACGATAGCTATATCGAGCGGTTATTGCGTACTGAATTCGAATTCTGGATGGAGGTGCTGCGTAAAGGGGTCGTAACTTCATGAAGGTAGGCGAGTCGGCGGCGGGGGCCAGGCGGGAGCGGACTTCGGCGGATATGCGGTCCGGGGGGCGGGAAAGGCAGTAAGCAGTGATCTGTAAACAGTAATCAGTTTCGGCGCGTTCCGGGTTCGGGGGCGGAAAAGAACCAAACACCACCAGGACGGCGTGTTTCGACCTAAGCCGGGTTGACACGCGAGGACTGCGGGAGCGG
>PLWR01000587.1 GCA_003165615.1 Acidobacteriota bacterium
CGCGTGCTCGATTGCAAGGTGGAGGCAGACCAGCCGATCATCGAAAAGCTGCCCAAAATCATCGACCACCTTGACCCCGAATGCCGGCAGCATTTCGAGCGCGTCACGAGCGAGCTTCAGATGCGCGGCCTTATTTATCAAGTCACGCCGCGCCTAGTGCGCGGGCTCGACTATTACACGCGCACGACCTTTGAGATCACCAGCGGCGTGCTGGGCGCCCAGAACGCCCTGGTCGGCGGCGGGCGCTACGACGGCCTATCCGAAATGTTGGGTGGTCCGTCCACTCCCGGCATCGGGTTCTCCATCGGCCAGGACCGCTTGATTCTGGCTGTCCAGGCCGCCGCGCTGCTTCAGGCCGGGAACGCTCTTGCCGCTTACGTCGTGTGGATGGGCGAAGCTACGCTTGCTCCAGCATTGCGCCTGGTGCGTGATTTGCGCGAGCAGGGTTTGAGCATCGAGATTGATTACGACCCCATGAAAATAAAGAAAGCGATGGGGATCGCCAATAAACTCCAGGCGCGCTTTGCCATCATCATCGGCGAAGGCGAGCTTGCCAGCGGCAAATACCAGGTGAAGAATATGGCGAGCGGCGAACAGCAGGAGTTGGAGCCGAGTGCTATCGCAGAGTATGTGAGAGAGAAATGCTGAATTATGAATTCTGAAATCATCGCTCGGGGTCCAGACTCGGTAATGAGGTTTTTTCCCAATTCATAATTCAGAATTCAGTATTCAGAATTTCATTTGCGGCGGTGATTGTGAAATTAGATCTTCTCGGTGATCGACAACGAACGCACTATTGCGGCGAACTTCGCAAGGAGCACGCGGGGCAGACCGTTTTCCTGGCCGGCTGGGTGGATGTCCGCCGCGACCTTGGTAATTTGATCTTCCTCGACTTGCGTGACCACACCGGCAGGGCACAGATCGTCTGCAACCCCGCCATAAGTGCGGAAGTACACGACCGGGCGGACGAGGTGCGCGGTGAATATGTGGTGGGAGTGGAAGGTGAAGTTGTGGTACGCGGGCCGGGAACGGTGAATTCGACGCTAGCCACCGGCGAAGTGGAGGTGATGGCGCGCACGCTGCTGGTCCTGAATGAGGCGAAGACGCCGCCCTTCCCTATCGAGGATGAGACGAGGACCAGTGAAGAGACCCGCCTGCGTTACCGCTATCTCGACCTGCGTCGCGGGCGCATGCAGCGCAACCTGCGCCTGCGCCATCGCTCCAGTCAGGTAGTGCGGACCCATCTGGGCGAGCACGGCTTTCAGGAGATCGAGACACCTTTCATGACCCGTTCCACGCCGGAGGGCGCCCGCGACTACCTGGTTCCCAGCCGCTTGCACCACGGCCACTTTTACGCGCTGCCGCAGTCACCGCAACTCTTCAAACAGCTACTGATGATCGGCGGCTTCGACCGTTATTACCAAATCGTCCGCTGTTTCCGCGACGAAGACCTGCGCGCTGACCGTCAGCCGGAATTCACCCAGATCGATATCGAGATGGCTTTCCCGCAGCGCGACGTCTTGTTCGATATCATCGAACACTTGATGGAGAAACTCTTCGCGCTCGTGGACGTAAGAATCGAGCGGCCGTTCCCCCGCATGGCGTACGACGAAGCCATGGAGAAGTATGGCTCCGACAAGCCGCACACGGGATTCGGCCTGGAGTGGATGCGATCAGGTTTGCCTTACGGTGCGGGCGATAAACTCAACATCCTGCATGAAATAAAACTGCTTAGAGTCCCAGGGTTCGCGTCTGCCTCTCGCAGCCAGCTCGACAAGCTCCAAGAGTTAGTGCGGGAAACCCCAGGGCTGTGGTTCTCTTACCTAAAGAGGGGTGCCGCGGACGTTCAATCGCCCCTGGCGAAAGCCGTCGGGGCGGCTGTCGTCCAAGAGATCGCTAACGGTGCTGGCGCATGCCCTGGGGACTTGGTACTGCTTCTGGGGGTTAAGACACAGGGTGGCAACGCTCGGTCGCGCCAGAGCTTAGATGAGATCTCAGGACGAATCCGATTGGATCTTGCCGGTAAGCTCGACTTGATCAAGCCGGGAAACTGGAATTTCCTTTGGGTTGTGGACTTTCCGATGTTTGACTATGACGAAAAGGAAAACCGATTTGTATCTATGCACCATCCATTCACTTCGCCGGCCGAAGAATACCTGCGGGAGCCTTTTCTAGAGATGGTGGCCTCTTCGATAAAGGCCCAGGCCTACGACATCGTCTTGAACGGTGTCGAGATTGGTGGAGGCTCATTCCGAATCCATCGTCCAGATATCCAGCGCCAAGTATTCAAGGTTCTGGGCCTGACCGACGAACAGGCACGCGAGCGTTTCGGCTTTTTCCTCGAAGCCCTGGAATATGGCACGCCTCCGCACGGCGGCATCGCGCTCGGACTTGATCGCATTATCGCGCTGATGGCAGGCGAAGCAAGCATCCGGGAAGTCATTGCCTTCCCCAAGACCGCCAGCGCCATCGATATGATGTGCGAAGCACCCGCCGGGGTTGATCCCGAGCAACTTGATGATTTGGGGCTGAGCCTGAAGCAGGATTGAGTCATTGGTCCATGGAATCATTGACTCATTGAATGCGCGTACGCCATGCGAAGAATTCGCTGTGGCCTTTTCAATGAATCAATGACTCAAAGATTCAATGACCAAATACCATGTCCATCATCCGCATCCTCCCCGAAGCCGTTGCCAACAAAATCGCCGCTGGCGAGGTGGTGGAGCGGCCTGCGTCGGTGGTGAAGGAACTGCTTGAGAATTCCCTGGATGCAGGCGCTAACCGCGTGGAAATCAGCGTGGAAGGCGGTGGGAAGCGCCTGATTCGCATCGTCGATGACGGGCAAGGAATGACGCACGACGACGCGCTGCTGGCCTTTGAACGGCATGCCACCAGCAAGATTCGTTCGGCGGAGGATTTGTTCGAGATTTCCACCCTGGGCTTCCGGGGGGAAGCGCTGCCCTCGATCGCGGCCGTTTCACGCCTGGTGCTGGAGACCCGGCATGCCTCGGAAAATTCCGGAACACGCGTGGAGATTGCCGGGGGCAAACTGCGTGACGTAAAAGAAGTGGCTTGGCCGCACGGCACCAGCATTGAAGTCCGCGACCTGTTCTATATCACCCCAGCACGGCGTAAATTTCTGAAGTCTGAGTCCACCGAGCTCGGGCACATCGCCACGTTAGCCACCCACTACGCCCTTGCGCACCCCGAGAAAAGTTTCCGCCTGACCTCCCTCACCAATGAAATCCTGAACGTCCCGCCTGTCGCCAGCCATCGCGAGCGCTTGTACCAGGTGCTGGGGGGGCAAACCCTCGAGCAGCTCATGGAGATGGCGCCGGTAGAGCGCCGGGTATTGACGCCAGCTTCGCCGGATACAAGTGAAGAGGGCGGGCTTTCAGAAGAGGCCCCCCTGATCCGCGTGCAGGGCTTCATTTCGCGGCCGGAAGTCCAGAAGTTGAATCGCAACAATATTTACTTCTTTGTGAATAGGCGCCTGGTGCGAGACCGGCTGATTCTCCATGCCATTGCGGAGGCTTACCGTAACATCCTGCCGGCAGGGGTCTTTCCCGTGGCGCTGATTTTCCTGGAAATCCCACCAAGCGAGGTTGACGTGAACGTTCACCCATCGAAAATCGAGGTACGATTTCGCCATGGGAGCTTCATACATGACCTGGTTCGCGACTCGATTCGCCAGACGCTGCTCGCCACGCGCCCGGTGGCTTCTTTTCCCATGTCGCGATCCGCTCCGCCCGCGGGTTTGGCGGTGGAAGCAGCGGACGTCGCAGATCGCCTGGCGGAGGAGCCTCCGCTCATGCGAGGAGCCCAGATGCCGCCTCCCCCGGTCCGGCTATCGGGCCGAGGGTCGGGCAGTGAGTTCCACCTTTCGCCGGCGCGCCTGGAGCCGCGTCCCCAGAGATTGCCCCTGGAATCAGCACTCTCCCCCTATTCGCCGGTCGCCCCTTCCGGGGAACCCCCGGACGAGCCGGCGGCAACGGAGGCGACAGCAATACAGGCACCTCGGGAATTGCCGCTGAATCTCCAGCCTTTGGGGCAGGTGCAAGAAAGCTTCATCGTTGCCGTCAATCCCGACGGCCTCTGGATTGTCGACCAACATGCCGCGCACGAACGAGTGCTCTTCGACCATCATGTGCGGCGTCGGCAGGAGAAGAAAGTCGAAGTGCAACGGCTCCTGATGCCGATTATCGTTCAGTTAAAACCAGAACAGCAGGTCACTTACCAGGCCATCGCGGATGAATTGGGGGAGAACGGTTTTGAGGTTGAGCCCTTCGGCCAGCGCACGGTGGCCATCAAAGCCGCCCCGGCAGACCTTCCGGCGGACGAAGTTGAAAAGCTGATGGTTGAAATCCTGGAAGGCGCGAGCCAGGACAGCGCAACCCTTTCACTCGACGATCTGCGCAGCAGGATTGCGGCCTCCATCTCCTGCCACGCGGCCATCAAGGTAAACATGGCGCTCGAACCCAGCAAAATGGACTGGCTTCTGCAAGCGTTGGGGGGAACGGATTGCCCCATGACCTGTCCGCACGGCCGGCCCACGGTGTTGCGGTATGGGATGAAAGATTTGATGAAGGCGTTCAAGAGAATCTAGGAGCCTGTCGGAGATAGATTTTGCCGTATTTAGAATCAACAACTTAGCGACTTTACAATCGCTGTAAGTGATTGATTCTTCGTAGAAGAACTTCTATCTCCGACAGGCTCCTAGGCGAAGGCCGAGAATCGAAGAATGAAAATCTTGCCGAGTTTCGAATTTCGAGTTTCGATTTTCGCGCTTCGGACCGCGGACACAATCCAATCATGATTGAACCCTTGGTAATTACCATTGACGGCCCGGCAGGCGCGGGAAAGAGCACGGTAGCGCAAAAGCTCGCTACCCGTTTGGGGCTGACTTATGTTGACAGTGGGGCAACGTACCGCGCGGCGGCGCTCAAAGTGCTGGAATCGGGCCTTGATCCCCTCGATGAGCCCGCCGTGGCCAAGCTGATTGCCACCACCGAGGTGCGGGTGACAACCGGCGACGGGGAGCAGCATGTGTTGGTGGACGGCAATGATGTCACCGCGCGCCTGCGCACGCCAGAAGTGACGCTGGCTGCAGCGCAGGTCTCGCGCTTGCCGGAAGTGCGCGCCAAACTGATTGAGATGCAGCGCACTTTCGCGCGGGGCCGGGGAGTGGTGATGGAAGGGCGCGACATCGGCACCGTGGTATTCCCGCAAGCACAACTCAAGATTTTCCTCAAAGCCGATATGGTGGAAAGAGCGCGACGGCGGCTGAAGCAGGATTCTCACGATAGCAGCGAGGCGACCATCGAGAAGACTGCCTACGAGATCGGCCGCCGCGACCAGCTCGATTCAGAACGAAAAATCTCGCCCCTCATGCCTGCCGCCGATGCCGTGGAGATCGATTCCACCAACCTCCTTGCCGAGCAGGTGGTGGAACAGATTCTCGTGCTCGCCCAAAGCCGCCAATTGATGTGAGTTAAAGGAAAGAAGGGTTTCCCACGCTCGCCCGCAACAAGGCGCGAGGAATTAAGGCGAGGTTCTGCCAAGTCTTTTTAACCAGCCCCTGGGCGCCAACCCCGGCTGTTACGACCGTCCGCCGGGACCGCCGCCATTGCTCATGGATGAGAGGAATTCCTGGTTGGACTTGCTCTTGGCCAGCTTGTCGATGATCAGTTCCATCGATTCCACCGGCGAGAGTGGGTTCAGGACCTTGCGCAGCACCCAGATGCGGTTCAACTCGTCCCGTGGCACCAGCAGTTCTTCCTTGCGCGTGCCGGATTTGTTGAGGTCGATAGCGGGGAATACGCGCTTGTCCACCAGCTTGCGGTCAAGGTGGACTTCCAT
>PLWR01000741.1 GCA_003165615.1 Acidobacteriota bacterium
CGCTGGCGGCCCTGCAAATGGCAGAGGGGCTGGCGCAAAAACTGGAAGCACACATACAGTTGCTCATGCCGTATGAAGTGCCTTACACTTTACCCCTGACCAAGCCTGCGGTGCCGGTGGAATTCCTGGAGGGTCAAATTCGCAACTTGGCCCAAAAGACTTGCTTGGAGGTCTCGGCGAACATTTATTTATGCCGCGACAGGAAGCGCACTTTGAAACTCCTCCTGAGGCCGCATTCCTTGATCGTGGTGGGAGGCAAGAAACACTGGTGGCCAACTTCGGCGCAAAAGCTTGCGCAGGCGCTTCAAAAGGATGGGCACCACGTGATTTTCGCGGAGCTGAGGTGACACTACTGTGGTAGACCTGGCTTATATCTTGATTGGCGTGCTGTTTTTCGCGGGTTGCTGGATTTTCACCCGCATCTGTGAGCGTCTCTAGGGAGGGCTGAGCTATGGATTTCATCATTGCTGGTATCGCTGCATTGTTTTTGTTCGTTTACCTCGTTTACGCCCTCTTGCGTCCAGAGGAGTTCTGAGGAGGCTTGCATGACCATGATTGGGTTTGTGTATATTGTTGTGTTCTTTCTGGTGCTGTGGGCGCTGACCAAGCCTCTGGGCCTCTACATGACTCGCGTTTTCGAGGGGGAGCGCACTTTTCTCCATCCTCTCTTGCGCCCCTTGGAACGGCTCATTTACAAGTTATGCAGCATCCGCGAAACCTCCGAACAGCGCTGGACGCAATATTCAGCATCGGTTATTGCTTTTACCCTGATGGGCTTCCTGTTTGTTTACGCCATTCAGCGCCTGCAAGGATTCCTGCCCATTAACCCGATGGGATTTGGCACCGGCCATGCTCCCAGTTACGCCACGCCCATGACGCCGGACCTGGCGTTCAATACCGCCGTGAGCTTCGTAACCAACACCAACTGGCAGGCATACGGCGGCGAGCAGACGCTCAGCTATCTGGTCCAAATGGCAGCGTTGACGGTCCAGAATTTCTGCTCCGCTGCGGCGGGCATCGCCGTGGCGGTGGCGCTCATTCGCGGTTTTGCCCGCAAGCAGACGACCACCATCGGCAATTTCTGGGTTGACGCGACCCGCGCCACGGTTTACGTGCTGCTGCCTCTGGCGCTGGTGTTCGCCCTTTTCCTTTGCGCTCGAGGGGTGCCGCAAACTTTGAAGTCCTACCAGAAAGCCANNAATGGCGGCGGCTTTTTCAATGCCAACTCGGCCCATCCTTTTGAAAACCCGACCCCTCTCACCAATTACATGCAGGTCCTGTCCCTTCTCATCATCTCATCAGGATTGACCTATACGTTCGGGAAGATGGTGGGTGATACGCGTCAAGGCTGGGCGCTGTTCGCCGCCATGGCGTTCCTCTTTTTTGCGGGTGTATTTATCTGCTATCCCTCCGAGCACGGGGGTAATCCGAACCTTGCCCGATTAGGGGTGGAGACGGCGGCCACCTCCACCCAATCGGGCGGCAACATGGAGGGTAAGGACGTCCGCTTTGGCATCCCTGGTTCCACCTTGTTTGCCACCGCGACCACCGACGCGAGCTGCGGAGCCGTGAACAGCATGCACGATAGCTATACGCCCCTCGGCGGTTTCATCCCCTTGTTCAACCTGCAGACTGACGAGGTCATTTTTGGCGGAGTCGGGTCAGGTTTGTACGGGATGTTGCTATACGCCATCGTCGGGGTTTTTATTGNNTTGCCGGACTCATGGTGGGCAGAACACCGGAGTATCTGGGGAAGAAAATCGAGCAAAAGGAAGTCAAGATGGCCATGGTGGCGGTCATTGCCACGGCTTTCTCCATCCTGGCCTTCACGGCGGTTTGCGCGGTCATTCCCTTCGCGAAGAATGGTTACTGGAATGCCCCAGGGGCGGCCATCGCTAATCTCGCGAACTCCGGCCCGCATGGTTTCAGCGAACTCCTTTACACCTTTTCGAGCGCTTCGGAAAACAATGGCAGCGCCTTTGCGGGAATCAACGTCAACACCCCTTGGTATAACCTCACCACCGCACTGGCCATGCTGATTGGGCGTTTCGGATTCATTCTCCCGACTCTGGCTATTGCCGGCAGCCTTGCCACCAAAAAGAAAGTGCCCACAACCAGTGGCACGTTTCCGACTCATGGCCCGCTCTTTATCGGCCTGGTGGTGGGTACCGTGCTGGTGATTGGCGCCTTGACCTTCTTCCCGGCGCTTTCGCTGGGTCCACTGGTCGAGCACTTTTTCATGCGCGAAGGAAAACTCTTGTCCTCGCTGATGTTGACAATCGGGAGCTAATTCATGCCAATGATGACTGCAACGACTCCTCCAGTTGACGATTCGACGACCCTCGTACCCAAGAAAATGGTGCGGCCACGCCCCCTGTTCGACAGGCAACTCATGGGGCGCTCCCTGAAGGCGTCGTTTGTAAAGCTGAATCCGGTCACGCTTTTCAAGAATCCCGTGATTTTCGTGGTGGAAGTGGGCGCAACGCTAACCTCGATTTTTCTGATTCGAGACATTTCCGTCGGGGCGTCCGGCATCGGCTTCTCCCTGCAAATTTCTCTCTGGCTCTGGTTCACGGTGCTCTTTGCCAACTTTGCGGAGGCCATGGCGGAAGCGCGCGGCAAAGCCCAGGCCGACACCCTGCGTAAGGCCAAAACCGACTCCATGGCTCGGCGGATTGTTTCGCCCGGCAACACGGAAATCGTTCCTGCCTCCAAGTTGCGCGCCCAGGACGTGGTGATCTGCGAGGTCGGTGACATCATCCCCGGCGACGGCGAAGTGATCGAAGGCATCGCCACCGTGGATGAGTCGGTCATCACCGGCGAAAGCGCGCCCGTGATCCGGGAATCGGGAGGAGACCGCAGCGCCGTTACGGGCGGGACCAAGGTCCTCTCGGATCAGATCAAGGTTCGGATCACCTCCAATCCCGGTGAGACCTTCCTCGATCGCATGATCGCACTGGTGGAAGGGGCCGAGCGCCAGAAGACGCCCAACGAGGTCGCGCTCAACATCCTGATCGCCGGATTGACTCTCATCTTTTTGCTGGCGGTTGTCACCTTGCAGCCGTTTGCGGTGTATTCCGTTAACTCCGCCCAGGCAGGAACAGTTCCCAGCGTCGCCGTTCTGGTTTCCCTCCTCGTCTGCCTGATTCCCACCACCATCGGCGGTTTGCTTTCCGCCATCGGCATCGCGGGTATGGATCGCGTCATGCAGCACAACGTGCTNNACCATCACCCTGGGCAACCGGCAGGCGGTGGAATTCATTCCCATCGAGGGAGTCGCCGGCCCCGAGTTGGCGGACGCGGCGCAACTCGCCAGCCTGGCCGATGAAACCCCCGAAGGCCGCTCGATTGTGGTGCTGGCCAAACAGGCATACAGCCTCCGGGGGCGCGAGGTGGCTGAGCACGAGGCCCACTTTATCCCCTTTTCCGCCTACACCCGCATGAGCGGCGTTGACATCGACGGTCGCCGCCTGCGCAAAGGGGCCACCGATGCCATTGTGCAATTCGTCGCCGATCAAGGCGGCAAGGTTCCCGTGAACTTCACCGAGATTTCGGACCGCATTTCCCGCACCGGAGGAACGCCCCTCGCGGTCGCCGATGGAGGTCGTCTGCTGGGGGTCGTGCACCTGAAGGACATCGTCAAGGGGGGAATGCGTGAGCGCCTGGAACAATTGCGGGCGATGGGAATTCGATCCGTCATGATCACCGGAGACAACCCCTTGACGGCGGCGG
>PLWR01000582.1 GCA_003165615.1 Acidobacteriota bacterium
ACATGGTGCCGGCGATCGTGCGCACCGCGCCCGAGCCCACTCCCAACTTTTCCGTGGCCTCCAGAGCGCGCTTCCTAAGTTTGGGATGAGTGGTCAATCCCAGATAGTTGTTGGACGAAAGGTTGATGACTTCATGGCCGTCGAAGCGCGAGACAGGAAGCTGCTCGGTTTCCAGAATACGCAACTTTTGAAAAAGCTTTTGTTCGCGCAGCTTGTTAAGCTCATCGGTAAGGTATTGCAATTGGGCTTTGGGCATTTTCAAACCTCTGAAAGGGATGATTGCAGATTGTAATGCGCCATCATAGCATGGCGGCTTGGGTGCGAGGGCGAATACAGATAAAGGTCAGCGGGGAGGGTCGACGCTGCTATTGAATCTTGTGGCGAACTTTGGCCAAGCCATCCTTGGCCAGAGCATAGTCGGGGGAGAGTTTCAGCGCTTCCTCAAAGTGGTGGCGCGCTTTGCCAAACAATTCCTTGGCGGTATAGACACGCCCCAGGTTGTAGTGGGGGTAATGGTAAGAGTCATATCGCCGCGATTGCAGCGAGCGCTCAAGCCACGGAATCGCCTCGTCGTATTCGCCCTTCTCGATCAGGTACGCGCCGATGTCGTTGTAGGGAGTGCCAAACTCCGGGTCGATCTGGATGGCCTTTTTGCATTCCGCAATCGCATCGTCAATCTTCCCCTGGAAGCGGTAGGTCCATCCCAGAAAGGTGAAGGCCTCGGCGGTGGGATGCAGGTCCAGCGAGCGTTTATAGAGTTCAACCGCCATGTCGTAATCCCCGCCCATCTGATATTGATACGCCTCTTTGAGCAGGTCCCACGCGGCTTGGAGTTCTTCGGCGCCCATGTGCAATTGAAAATCCTTCCTTGTTTGTAGTTAGCACAGGCACCTTGAGTTGTCAATGACACGAGAGGGATTCTCGGCGGGGCGGCGTCAAAAACACCTTTAGATTGTTGGGATTAGCCCCTCTAGTCAAGTATGAAGCGCCGGAGGTAGTCCACGCCTTGCTTTGCCCACGCGTGCTCAAGCGCGATGGTTTCCTCCAAGGTTTTTTGTCCCGGCGTCCACGATTCAACTATGGCAGAGGGATCAACCCGAAGCGCCGCAACGGACTCTATGAGCCAGGCAATATTGAGCTGGCCTTTACCCATCGGGCAGCCTTTGATTTCGAAACCCATTCCGTGCGCTCCCGGCTGCACAGCAAAGTCCTTGATGTGGAGACTCAAGGCGCGGTGGGCTAACACGCGGACGGAGATTTGCCATCCCTGGGGAATTCCCAGAGGAGTCGCCGTGTCAATGGCTGCACCCAGACAGGGACTGTGAATCGACCCGAGTAATTCGTTAAGCTCCTGCGCGGGGATGCGGCTGTTGTCGATCGCCAGGCTGATTTCCCCCTTTTTCAACTCATCCATGACGGCGCGCAGACAGTTTAAAATCTCGGTCCTCATGGGCACACGTCCATCACGACGCTCCGGCGATATTTTCAGAAGTATCGCCCCGATGCGCTTGGCAAATTGTAATTGCTGCCGCAGGCGCCCCGGATCAATTCCCACCACCCCCATTTCCAGGTCAATATTCCATGAGTCCGCGTGCTTCACCACGTCGCGCAACTCCTGCTCGGGGAGTTGGTCCAAGGGCATATTCGGCCCGAAGTGGACGACGCCAACGCCAAGTTCCTGGGCCTTCTCCAGCAGTTGCAGCGGCCTGAGCGGCTTCGTGGGCGCGGCGTCATGCAGGCCGATAGCCCATGGATAGGTATAAGTGCCAATGCCCAACTTCATCTTCAGTTTGCCCCCATTGGAGTTACTCTTCTGATCATAAAGAGAATCAGCATACTCTACCACATGAACGTGTGTCGGCCGCACTCCTCCTGGCGGCGCGTTTACCTCTCACGCGTCTTGACGGTGCTGGATGGCGATTGATCTTCCTTATCGAGGGGCAATTTTCCGGAAGAATTTTGAGGATGATTCTCCAGCCAGTCTTCTCTCCCCAGCCTGTAGTTTAACCCCACCGGCAACCAACCTCAGAAGAATAACTTGAGCGCGAACTGGACCAGCCTCGGGTCGCGTGCCTGCATCACGCGGCCGAA
Source organism: Acidobacteriota bacterium (assembly GCA_003165615.1). The sequence goes on from PLWR01000582.1 coordinate 2,092, forward strand.
GTCCGCGCCGTCGGAGATGTTGCCGTCCGGGGCGATGAATTGCGCGTGGTTCATCACATTAAAAAACTCACCGCGGAATTCCAAGCGTGTCTGTTCCGTAATTTGGGTCTCCTTATGCACTCCCACATCGAAATTATTGATTCCCGGCCCGCAACAAACCGATCTCGGGGCGCTGCCAATAGTACCCAACGCCTGTGGTTGGAAGGTCGAAGGATCGAAGAAAAGGTTATTGGCCCCGCGAGGGTTGATGGTTCGGAAAGGCTTGACGATGTCGGGTTCGCCCGGCAACTCGAAGTCGTAGCTGTTCATCAGCTCCAGGTCGTCCGAGGAGGTAATGCGGATGGGAAACCCGGTCTGAAACGTGGTAATCCCTGAGATCGCCCAACCGTTCGCCACTTTGCCCTTCCAGCCGTTTTTTGCGGGAATCGGAAGTTCCCACAAGTAGCTGTAAACCAAGCGGTTCCGCGCGTCGAACAGCGACAGAGCCCAACTGCGGCGGATATCCAGGGGGTTCAGGACGTTCTCGAAACTGGATGCCTGGTCGAAAGATTTGCTGAACGTGTAGGAAGCCTGGAATTGGATGCCCCGGGAGAAGCGCTTTTCCACCTCCACCTGCAAGGAGTTGTAATTGGAATTGGCGATGGTATCTTCCGCAAAGATGCTGGAGAAGACGGGAATGCCGTCCGGGGGACACCCTGTTCCTGTCGTCGGCTGGCAAAATGGCGAGGAATATTTTCGCAGACCCACCAGCGTGATATCAGTCGGATTGGGGCCTGTAACCGAGGGCACCGAACCGTAAGGCAAGTGCAACGTCATTCCCGCCGGGATGGTTCCCGCCGGAATAAAGAACGCACTGTCTTCCGTAAAGGGGCCGCAATCCTGGGTACTTCCGCCATCGGCGTTATAGATCTGGTCCAAGTCAAGGCACGTTTGCGGATTAGAATAATTTAGATCGTGCGTAGCCAGCAACCGATGCCCTTGTGAACCCACATAGCCGACCTGCACCAGCAGGGTGGGGGTCACCTGGCGTTGCAGATTGAAGTTATACTGAATCGAATATTGCGACCGAAGGTTGGGCTGAAACTGTCCATAAAGCTGAATAGGCCGGAACGCCGAGAAGTCCACGGGCTGCCCGCGCTGGGGATTCAGTATTCCCGTAAAGGGGTTGGGATTTACGGTTCCATCCTGGCCCAGAAAGGGCGTATTGAACGTGACGTTGGAAAGGCTGGTGCTTCCCCCGAAGGGTGGCTGGCCGCTGAATTGTTCCAGCACCAACTGCTCAATGGGGTTGTAAAACATACCCCAGCCCATGCGGATGCTGGTTTTATCGGGACCGCCGGTAAGCTTCTTGCGCCAACCGCTATTCCAGGCGGGAGTCCACGCCAGGCCCAACCGAGGCGCAAACGATTTGTAATATGTTTGCGTCAGCCCCTGCGGAACGCCCGCGTCCCCCTGCATCACCAAACCTTGGGGGAACACGGATTCACCTGCGCTGCCGGGGCTGCAATCGCTTGAACCGAAAACGCCGATCAGGGGATTACCCGCCGCAAGCTGGCAAGGGAAGACGTTGGTGTTCTGGCCGGGCCGGAAAGTCTGCGTGCGCCCCCCAACGTCGGCGATGGGGGTGTTCAGCTCCCAGCGCAGGCCATAGTTCAGCGTCACGTTGGGGCGTAATTTCCAGCTATCCTCGGCGAAAAGATACAACGCCGTGGCGCGGACGTATTCGCGCTGCGCCGACCCTTGCAGGTAATTATCGGGAAGCCCGAGCAGATAATTGGGAATGAGGTTCGAACTTCCATCGAGGTTGGAATACCCCACGTCGTTGGGGCCGCCCCCAAAGAAGTTTTCATTCCCATTGGTGGAAAAATAGAGGGTCTGGTCAAACTGCTGGCGGTCCAGGTCGACTCCGAACTTCAAGGTGTGGTTGCCCTTGACCTCGCTGAGGCTGTCCGCCACCTGGAAGGTGTTGCCGAATTGAGGCAGTTCGCCTTCCAGGTTGTTACCGAAGGAAAAGCCGCCCGAGACGGTAACAAAGGGCACCCCCTCATGGCCCGCAGTCAAATTTGGCGTGATGCCCAGGCGCGAATTATCGGGATCGCTGAAGCACTGGTCAGCAGGAACGCTTGCGCAGGAGTCCTGCACCAGGTTGGTCCGCTGCGGGTGGAGAAATCGTTCCTGGCCTTCCCGGAAAAAGGAGAAGCGGAGTTCATTCACCGTGGTCGCTCCGGAAGCCCAGGTGTGCGTCAAGTTCAGTTGCTGAAAGCGTTCGTTGGTCAGGTCACCGAACCCCGGCAGGGCCGCGCCGCCCGCCTCAAACTTCGCGAAAGGTTTCTGGAGATAATCGTCGTCGAAGTAATAGTACGCATTAAATTGCTGGTGGTCGGTAAGCTTGTGGTCGATGCGCATCGTTCCCTGGTCGGCGCGGTTACGCTCCAGCGGCGAGACTTGGTAGTACTGGCCGCCGGAATTGGGCAGGGGCACAAACTGGTTCATCAAATCCGCCGCGGTGGGGTCAAAGCACGCCGAGGGGATGATGTTGCCGGGGAAAATTGATGAGTAAGCGGTTCCCCCCGCGATGCCCGTTTCGGAGTTCCCTTGTACCGCCGCAGCGCACCCGGTCCGTGCGCTGAGCGCCTGGGCAAGAAAGTCATCATTCAATGTGCCGCCGAAGGGCTGGCCGGCGGAGAAGTCTCCCTGCCGCTCGGCCTGCGTGGGCACGGCCACCGTGGCGGAAGGAATTCCCTGGTGGATGCGCCGGCCTTCGTAAGACAGGAAGTAAAAAGTTTGATCCCGCTTGATGGGACCACCCAGCGTTCCGCCAAACTGGTTCTGTTTGAAGTCGGGCCGTGGGCCTTCAAAAAAGTTGCGCGCGTTCAGGTGCTGGTTGCGCAGGAACTCATAGACATTCCCGTGCACAGAGTTGCTGCCCGACTTGGTGACGACATTCACCACCGAACCGGAATTGCGGCCGAACTCCGCGTCGAACGTGCTG
>PLWR01000554.1 GCA_003165615.1 Acidobacteriota bacterium
CGCCGCGGCATTCTTCCTCACGCCAAGCCCCGACGCCTTCCTCGTCCACAACGTCGATGTCCTCTCCACCATCGACATCAACCAAATGCTCCGCCAGCACACTGCAACGAGCGCCCTCGCAACACTTGCCGTCCAACCCCGCGCGACTTCCCGACAACTTCTCTTCGACAGCGCGGGCCAACTTTGCGGCCGTCAAATTTCAGGCGAGACCCATCTGGTTCGCGTCGCGGCTGATCCTCAAGCGCTAGCCTTCTCCGGAATCCACATTCTATCCACGCGAATTTTCAAGAGGCTCACGGAAGAAGGTCCCTTCTCAATCATTGACGCCTATCTACGCCTCGCCGCTGAGGGTGAGAAGATTCTCGCCTTCAATGCCGGCGACGCCTACTGGCGCGATCTCGGCCGCCCAGAGAGTATCGACCAGGCGGCGCACGATATCGCAACTAGTAGATACCCTGCTCCTTGAAGCGCACTTTCCCGCTGCCCGCGCAACGACGTCAAATGCACCACCACTCAGAGCAGAACGTGAACAGTTGCAATAAAACCCTTCACCCTGTCCCAAAGGCATAAGCTATTCCCCATGTCACCCGCTACTCCTCCAAGGCAGCTCTATCATCGCCTACTCCGTCTCGCGCTTCGTCTCACGATGGCCGCGCTCGTGCTCATCGCTCTCCTCTACTGCGGCCTGCGCATCTACACCGGCTACCTCACCCATCGCGCCACCTCCCTGCTCGATGAGGCAACCCGCATCCAGGTCGGTGCCACCGAGGACTCCATCCTACCCCTCGTTTCCCGCTACCATGGCGTCAAGTGGACACCACCACCGCCCACCCCCATCGACGATTGTTCTGACAAAGCGGAATGCGAGTACCGGAACGCACGTATTCCCGACTACGCCTACTACCTCGATTTGTCACCTTTTGATGTCATGTCCGCGCTAAACCGGCAAACTGGACGCCTCCATCGCGCCCTCGCCGCATTGATGTTTCAGACATCAAATTCCTGGCGCGATCCCTTTTCTCTACGCGACTGGCTCGTCTATGTACAAATCAACATCCACGCCGGTCGCGTCGAGGAAATCAATAGCGGACTCTTTGTGGGGGGTAGCACTCGCTGGCTCGGCAATACCTGGGTGCTTTCCGCGGACATGCCTCGCCTCGATATGCGGTCGAAAGCCTATGCCGTATCGGGGACGTTCCTGACCTTCCCCGGCAATGGCGGCGCCGGCACTGAGCACTACCTGACACCAGCCGCCACACCCGAGCAATTCCAAGCCGCTCAAAGCTTCAATGTCCGCTGCCTTACCGGATTCATACCTTGCCGTTGCCTCGGCGACCTCAGTCCACGCGCCATCCAGTACATGAGCCAGCATCCTGAAGTTGGCAATACTATCACGACTTCCGACTGCCCTAGTCCCCATGAACCCTAGCTGTGAAGTTCCATGAGGCGGTTCGGGTCTGCCTTCTTGGATTCTGGACGTGTGGTCGCCAAGCCGAAAGTTATCATGTGCTCGTCCATGTAATGCCGCCAGAGTTCGAAAACTCCGGCGGAACTCGGCTTTCGCGCGAAAGGTCGGGATCCTTCTCAGAGCAGTTCACTTGAAGGCGTAGAGGGAGCGTGGACCGGGAGGTCCACGCTACAGCCGGTCAGGACAGGCTGTTACGAAACNNGGAGGCCGGCGCTACTTATTTTTGGCGAGACCGGTGAACCCAGGCTCAGCCTTTTTGGGGCCATGCGATCTGGCCGCCGTGGAGCCAGGCGAGGTTACCGATGTGGCCTGCGCGGGCGGCGGCTACTCCGGCTTCGACGGGCGCGTTGGGCTCTTTGCGGGTTTTTACGCAGTCAAAGAAATTCTCCATGTGGGTGATGGTTCCGTCACGGTAGCTTTTTTCAGAGAGGACTGGATTTTGATCGCCTTGCGCGCCCTCGCGATAGACGCCGAAGCCGCTGCGATTGATCTTCAGAGTGGCCTCGGTGCCGCGAAACTCGAGGCCGCCGTCGTCGATGGAGGAGCTCATCATGCCCTCGTAGACCACATCGAATCCGGGATAGCGGAATGCTGCCTGGATGGTATCGGGGCAATCCCACTGGACGAAGACATATTTGTCGGCCAGCATCTGCGCCGCGCGGGGCTGATCGGTTTTCATGGCCCAGTGGACGACATCGATCCAGTGGGAGAATAGATCGGTCATGGAGCCGCCGCCGAAGTTCCAGAACCAGCGCCAATGATTGAATTTTTCCTCAGTAAAGGGCTGGTCGGGTGCTGCGCCGAGCCAGAGCTTCCAATCGAGGGCCTGCGTATCAATGGGCTTCGGCTCCTGGAAGCGCCCATAGTTTTGCCACCAATAGGTTCTGACCTGCGTAACGCGTCCCAGGCTTCCGCCCTGAATGAGATCGACGGCATCGCGGAAGTGAGCCCAACTGCGCTGCTGCGTGCCGCATTGGAGAATCTGCTTGCCGGAACGAACGGCGCGGGTGAGCGTGGCGCCTTCTTCGATGGTGTGGGTGACGGGCTTTTCAAGGTAGACGTCTTTGCCGGCGGCCAGGGCATCGGCTGCCATGCGGACGTGCCAGTGGTCGGGCGAGGCGATGAGGACGGCGTCGATCTGCTTCTCGAGCACCTCGCGATAATCCAGGTGGGTGGTGGCAAGGCCGTTGGAACGCTCCTTGACGGCGTCGCGGTGCGGCGCATAGACGTCGCTGACGGCGACGATCTGGTAGGGGCCGGCTTTATCGGCGGAGTTGAGCAGGCCGCCCATGCGGCTGCCGGCGCCGATGACTCCGATGCGGATGGTGTTGTTTGCGCCGAATGCGCGGGACGAGGCGAGCGCGGTGAGCGAGCCGGCGATAAGAAAGCTGCGGCGATCAAGCGTATTGGTCAAGGGGTTCACTCCGTTTCTTTGTGCCGATTTGGCTATGGGTTGGTGGTGCGCGCCCGAGATTCCGCCGGGCGAAAAGCCAGCCTGCGGATTCTACGATTCAATTCAAATGCGCGATTGCCATGCCACGCAACTATACCTCCTGGCCCTTGCGGCGGGAAAGGAACCTGCCCTGATTGATTAAGGGCAAATCTGGAAGTCAGCCGTCGTGCTATGCTGCCGGTCATGAATCATCCATGTTTTGCCGCCCTGGTTTCGGCCGCCGGATTAGTTTGCGCGCTGGCGCATCAGGTTGAGGCTCAGACTGCAGCGTCCAGCCAAACCCCCGCTCCACCCGCGATGAAGACCTGGTTCATACGGCTAATCCCGTCCCGGCCCAACTTCGACAAGACCTTGAGCGAGAGCGAAGAGAAGCTCATGAAGGAGCACTTCGTTTATTTGAAGGAACTGTTTGATAAAGGCGTTTGCATCTTCGCAGGGCCGGTTCTGGACCCCAAGGGGGTTTACGGGGTTATGGCCTTCAGAGCGGCCAGCGAAGATGAGGCCCGCGACCTTGCCTCCGCCGACCCCAGCGTGAAGGCCGGCGTGAACCGGATTGAAGTGGCGGAGATGCGAGTTGCCTTTCCGCCTAAGGCACACTAGCAACATTGGAAAGGCCTGTGATGCCCCCTGCATATCTGGATCGTCGAGGCTTTCTCAATGCCTGCAGCCACGCCGGAATCACTTACGCATTACCGGCCGCGGTTCTCATCCCTTTTGGATCGATTGCCCCGTGCGGTCCGCAATGAGAAGTGCAACCCTCCTGGGGCGGAAAAACATATAGGACGAGAATTTGGCTTCGCTCCCATCCGTTCCCACAACGAAAAACTGTTGAGCGTTGCCGACACGCTCTTGCTTGATTGCCGCCACCTGGTCCCATGCAAGAAACAGGTCTTGAGGATTCTTCTTCGTACCCAACCTGAATCCTACGCCGCGGCTATCCAGCCTGACCTCGTAATTTGCCAAGGCGCGGCCCGTATACCACAGCCACGGGCACGCAAACCCAGTGTAAATCGCGCAAAAAGCCCACATAACTGCATTCATCCCTTTCGCGGCAGTGAGGGCGCTTAGCGGAAACACCTCCGATAAAACCAAAATCACCATGCACCCAGCCAGAAAAAGCGTGAAGAAGCTCGCGCTCATGGTGAACCAGCAAAAGAGCCTGTTGTTGCGGAGAACCATCGGTTTTGCGCGATGGCCTGCAATTTGGGAGTTGATGCCTGCATCATGACCACTCCGATTGGGATTTGGAAACTCTTTCACACTCATGATTGCACCCTCGTCGCACCTGGTTGATCTGCCTGGCAAACCGAATCTGGCCCAAAGATTCGTTCACAGATTCTAGACTCATTGCAGGGATCGCGCTACATCGACTCATCGGCCAGGAGAGCTTAAAAAATAATCCAGGAAGTAATGGCGCGAGGATAATTCAATTACCGCGATTTTTGTATCACTCAACGCAATCGGTTGAGAGAATCTTCGTTGGTACTCGAATTGGAACGCCGGGAATGCTATAGCATTTCCCCATGGCCCTGGTTGAGGTCAACTCGGTTTGGAAGAGCTATACGCGGCGCACAGGTTTGCGGACGGTGGAGCAGCCCGCGGTCGAAGACGTTTCGCTTTCGCTCGCAGCCGGAGAGACGCGGGGGCTGGTGGAAACAGGCGAGGCGGTGGAGTTGTGCGCCCATCCCAAAGAGCAATATACCCGCCAACTGATTGCGGCCACGCCGGAGTTGCCCGCCGCGGCGGACAGGCCCGCCGCAGCGGACAGGCCTGCCGGCGTGGCTTGAGTGAATCGAATATTGCAAAGTTGGGGCGAGCTTTGCTTCCGCAGGTTACTGCTCGTCCGGTTCATCCATGGGTTGAGCATCGATGTCTACGGCGAGAGGCAGATTGACGTCGGCATAGGCCGGGTCAACTAATGCGTAACCGACCCCGTCGATGTAGTCAACGTAGAATTGATCGCACCGGCCCCATGCGCCGGGCCAGATCATTCCGGGACCGAAAGCAAATTCCACGTCGTCGAACCAGAAGGGCGATTCGTAGGGCGAACCGATCCAGAATCTTCCTGCGCCGCAGAAACCGAAGAGATGCGCACGCCCGAAGTGCGCACCGTAGAAGCGCGCATTGAATCGGCCACCGCTGAAAGCGGCGCGGGCGGCCTTGTTGGCGCGATGCGCCTGCTTGTTGCGCGCGTGCCGCGACTTGTTCTCATGCTTGACGGAATTGGCGTGGGCTCTTGCGGAGTTCCTGCCGGCATTGCGCTGGTTGCGATCGGCATTGCGCTTATCGCGATCGGCATTGTGCTGGGTATTGCTGGGCCTCGGATTGTTTGTGCGGGACTGATGCTGTTGAGACTGCCGCGGGGTTGATTGCCTTGGCGCCGTATAACGTGGCGTGTTATTCCTCGGGGCGTGATATGCGGGTGCCGGGTGATTTGCCGGAGCGTGATATGTGGGCGCTGGCGCGTGATATGTGGGCGCCGGGTGATACTGGGCTGCCCCAACTTCTACATACGCCAGGGAAATAGCTGCTAACATCAATAGCTTCTTCACACTTCCTCCTAAAGTGACGATGAGTTATTCCGCTGCTTAAGCGGAACCTGTTGACTGGTTGCCTTGAGTCGGCATTTAACACGCGTTACCTGCATTCCGTACGCAGCATACAACTGAGGGCCTGTTGCACGGAGGAATGCGGCTTTGTTTTCAAAAAACACGGCCCAAGTCAGATTGCACTTGCCAATTTATGCGGATGTTATCACTCTATTCCATCCCGCGTCTACGCTCGTCCGGCTTTTGAACGGCGCGGGAAAGCTACCCGCACAAAACGCGGAAAAATCAGGATGCGGTTCTATTTTGGGAAGGGGTTTAGGAAAAATCCCTGGTCCTAACATCGGAATTGCAACCTGTGAGACTCGAGGTTTCCCATCCTTGCCGCAATCATCCGCCGCGGCGGATGGCAAGGATGGTATCGAACTGTTGCATGCTACTTCGATTGCGGCTGTGCAGCGGGTGGAAGAGCGGGAGCAGAGGGCGGAGTTGCCGGAGCAGCCAGCTTGGGCGTTGCGCGGGGAGCCGGGCGCCGACCAGGCATCATGGTGGGACGCATGGGCGGCGGTGGAGCGTCCGTCACATCGAGCAGTTCGACATCCAGGATCAGATCGGATTTGGAAGGAATAGCCGGATGCTTGGGGCCGCGCGCGGGAATCTCCCGCTCACCAATGCCCAACTCCCAGGGGATGAAAATGCGGCGCTTCCCGCCGGCCTTCATGCCCTCAAATCCCATGTCCCAGCCGGGAAGCGGACGGCCCTGTCCCATGATCGTGGTGGTTGGCGTGGGATCGCCCAGTTTAATCTCGCCTTTCTCGTCCAGAACCGGCTTCTTATCTTTGTCAAGGACGGGGGGACGGCTGTCGTCGGTGGAGTCGAGCTGGATTCCATCGGCAGCCAACCAGAGGGTGTAGTAGTACTTGAGGGCCTTTTTGGGCTCGGCTGGCGCGCCCGTGCCGACCTTGATGTCCAGGTAGGTGAGATCAATCCTGTGGAGGATCTTATGGATTCCCGCAACCCGGGTGATATGGGGTAGCGGCTTGGCGTCGGCTGCCGGCTTCGCAGGGGTTGGGGCGCTGGCGGTTGCGGCTGCCGCAGGCTTGGCATCGGATGCCGGTGTTGCGGTAATTGGGGCGGTGGTTTGGGCGGGGGCGGTTGCGGTTGTCGCAGGCTTGGCATCGGATGCCGGCTTTGCGGTGGTTTGGGCGCTGGCGGATATCGCGCTGGCCGCCAACAATACAATAAGGATGGAAAGTTTCATGGTTTTGTCAGACTCCTGATAGATGTTCAGGCTAGTGTAACAGTGGCCCCGGCAACCTTTCACACCACCAGCATTGCAGCCAGCAGGGCCGTTCTTGGCGCCAGGTGCTCCAATACGACGGATTCGTGGCGGGCATGCGCGCCGTCGCCCACTGCTCCCATGCCGTCGAGGGTGGGAATGCCGAGCGCAGAGGTGAAGTTGCCGTCGG
>PLWR01000194.1 GCA_003165615.1 Acidobacteriota bacterium
CTCCACTCCTAGCCGCCTTCAGCGGACAGATCACGTGCTAATTGATCCGGACAGATGACATGCTAACGACACATAAAGTAGTTGGCCATTGACCTCAAGTCAATATTGTTGTAGTGATGATTGCTGAAAGTTGCCGAGGAAGCCGCACGGCGTTGCGATGGATGCTGTTTCGTAAGTGGAAGGCGGGTCGTCACATGACGCACGCGGAATGCAAATTTAGCTCAAACTGGCAGTATAACGGTCTCCAGGCAATTCGATTGGAGAATGAATACCTATCGCTCGTCATCTTGCCCCAGCTCGGGGCCAAAATCTCTGAGTTCGTGCATAAGGCGATCGGGACCAACCTGATTTGGACTAACCCACGTTTGCAGGCCGCGCCGGTTCATTACGGGATGAAGTTCGATGACAACTGGTCAGGAGGTTGGGACGAAATTATTCCCAATGATAGTCCAATACCGCTGCCCAATGGAGACGTTCTTCCCGACCACGGAGAAGTGTGGTCACAACCAAGCGACTGGCGCGTTATCCGGCAATCTGCAGATGAAATCACCCTGTCCTTTGTTCATCTTGGCCGCGTCCTCCCCACTCGTTTTGAAAAGATCTTGTCACTTCGGCGGGGTGAGTCCTTCGCACGCCTCAATTAACGCTACACCAACCAAGGGCAAGAGCCGATCCACTTCCTTTGGAACATTCACCCGCCCATGGCGGTCTCCATAGCTAGTCGTCTGGATCTCCCCGCGCGCCAGGGGCGGGTGGAGACCTGGAGCAACAATCAGTTTGAAGCGGGGACGGAATACGAGTGGCCTTTTGCCCTTGACCGGGCCGGCAAAAAGATCGACCTGCGGCTTGTTCCCTCCCCCATTGAGAGCGTGGCCGATTTTCACTATCTGCCCGATGTCACCGAAGGCTGGTATGCCGTGACGGACACGGAAAGGCAGGTCGGCTTTGGACTGGTGTTCCCCACCAGCATTCTGCCCCATCTCTGGCTCTTCCGAACCCTCGGCGGCTGGCGGGGCCTGAACACGCTGATTGTGGAAGTTTCAAACGGATATCCGAATAATCTGCGGCAAGCCATCAAGGGTGGCCACTGCGGCGTGGTGGCCGCGGGTGAGACAGTCCACGCTGAAGTGCTGGTGGTCGCGTATGTGGGCGTCACTGCCGTGGAACGAATCGAACCCGCCGGAAAGGTCATCCCCAAGATTGAGTGACAACCCGGATCATGGAATCATTCAGTTAGAGGTAAACGCTTACCGGCAGTAGAAAACTTAAGAACGGAGATTCCCCACCAACAGCTTATCTTGCCTTCCCCTCTTCGCCATCAATCCCACTCTCGACGGCTGTTGCAATTTATTCCTCTTCTGGTTTTGATTGTGGCCTCGGCTATCCCATGATTCACTTGGCGCTCGTTCCGTCGCACGTCAGCCACAGCCCTCCATGAGGAAGGCGTACCTCTAAAGGTTATGCGGCAGATCGAGGTCTGCCGCCTTTCGCTTCCGCCTTGCCTTGTCCAAACCGTTGTATTAGACTGAAAACATACGGCATAAAAACGCGCCTGTAGCTCAGATGGATAGAGCGGCAGACTTCGAATCTGTAGGTCGGGTGTTCGAGCCACCCCAGGCGCGCCATTCATCCTTCATAATTCTGTAGAAATTACGGAGACCCGCCGGATAACCAACTTTAGGTTCAAGAACGGGAAGGAGTAGGGCCAAAAAAGCCATCCGGAGATTGCCTTCGGGGGCGGTCAGGAGTATATTACCAGCCAGCAGCGATTCCAAACAGGATTTCAAGACAAGAATCATCACACTACAAAATCTCATTTCAACNNGATTGGGCCAAATACACAGTGAACATCCAGAACGTAACGATACCCATGCTCAGCGTTCAAGATCAGGAACAATGGCGGGTTGTCACGGTAGTTCAAGCGACCGGCGTGCGCATTGACAATTACGCCATGATCGCCGGCACTCGGTCGACCATGGGCGGATCCATTCGATATTTTAATAAGCCCTTTGAACCGGTCAATGAGCTAAACGAGGGGGCGAAGATCGACATCATCTCGACCACGGCGGAGAATGTGACCGTCAAGGGCAAATCTTTTGCCTGCACGAAAATCGTCCGCAAGGTCAGCCGCCCGGTGGACATATCCAAGATCCAATCGGGCTGGAACGGCACTTCAACCATCTGGCTATCGCCCGACGCCCCGGTGGGAGGGCTGGTCAAGATTGAAAACCGATATTCCTCCCAATTGACCCCCGATTTGAAGCCCAACACAATCACGGAAACCTGGCTGCTGACCGACTTCGGTTTCAAGAACTGGAAGCGGTAAGGCCGGAAGAAGTCCTGGCGGCACGGCGGCCATCGCGCCCGGCAGCAGCGAGGCCAAGCAAAGAGGAACGGCAGGCTTCGCTGTGAGAGGCGCACCCGCTCACTGTCCGCGCTAAACCAAGTCCGCGGCCAGCTCCTGCAATTGCGCCGGAGTGAGTTTTTCTTTGGCGAGATATTTCGGGTGGTCCACAACAATCATGGCCTCGCGCGGAAACGCTGCCACCTGCGCAGGACTCAGTTGGAATTTGATGTACTGAACAGAACTCAGTCGATCAGTGGAAATCTGGCGGTCGTCAAACTTTGCCTTCGCGCGTTGGCCGCCGGTTTCGAGCCAAATGCGATGCTCCAGGCCCAGCAAGTTGCGCAGCCACACATCGCGCTCTTCAGGGGTTTCGTATTCAATCAGCAGGCACGCGGAAAGCTCGCCGGTGGCGGGGATGAGGTCGTTGTAGGTCTTCACCTCGTGAGCGATTTCGTGGGGATTTTGCAACCGCTCGATGCGCATCATCTCCTGAATCTGATAACGCACGGTGTCGCGGTTTTCAAAAAGGAACGTCAGGTTGTCGCCAACGCGAATGCGCCGCCGGTCCTTCAGGGCCATCATTTGGGGCCGCCACTGGGGGCGCATGATTTCGTAGTCGGCAATGTGTTTGATTTCGGAAACGTTGATGGGTCGCATAGGTCTATGCCTTCTCCTCGGGTGGATTGATGGCTTTGGGGAAGCCATCGGCGCGGTAGGCGCGGGCGAGCACCTGGACGGGATGAATCGGCCGCTGCCCGATCGCCTGCTGAAATTGAATGGCCGCCAGCGGGCAATCGGTGGCCATGACTTTTGCCTCGACGGCCTGCATCTGGTCAAATGCCTTCTTCCCGGTGAGCAGCGAGAGGGGAAAGAATTCTTTGCGCATCGCCCACGTGCCATCGTGGCCGCAGCATTGCTCCACCATTTTCACCGTCGTATCGGGAATCAGGCGCATCAGGTCGCGGGAGCGGAAGCCGATATTCTGCGCGCGCAGGTGGCAGGGCACGTGATAGGCGACAAGCTCCGGGGTGCTGCGGAAATCGCGGTTGAACTTGCCCTCTTGCTTAAGTTGAAACAGAAATTCGCACGGGTCCATGGCGGCGGCCGCAACCTCACGCGCCTCCGGCGTACCCACCAGTTCCCCATATTCCTTGCGCATCATGTAGGAGCAGGTGGGATTAACCGCCAGGACCTTCTTCCCTTCGCGCACGTAGGGAAGCAATGTCTCCACGTTTTGTTTGGCCAGGCGCTTGGCCAACTCGATGTCCCCCGCTTCCATCGCCGGCATGCCGCAACAATTCTGTTTCGGCAAACCGAGCGCAATCCCATTCCGCAAAAAAACCTCCATCAGGTCCTTGCCCAGGTTGGGATGGTTGTAATTCACAAAGCAGGTGCTGAAAAGCACGGCTTTGGTGGGATCCCCGGCGGGCGCCGGTTGTTTGCGGTACCAATCCTCAAATAATTCGCCGTGGAATTCCGGAAGGAGCTTGTCTTTATGGATACCCAGCCCCAACTGAAGTCCGACCCGCAGCAGCGGTTGACGGTTGGCCCAGTTGGCAAGCCCGGGAGTGAGCTTGGCCATTTTCCCCATCATCTCCGGCCGCGACAAAAGGCGATCGCGCAGCCCGATGCCGCGCCGCTTCTGGCGTACCGCGTGGGCGCGAGTGACCAGGCGGGGAAAATCGAGCTGAAACTCGTGCTTGTCGTCCGGGGTGTAGGGGCACTTCACGTAACAGATTTTGCATTGAAAGCAGCCGTCGAGAACCTTGTCCGTCTCCTGCGGTGTCAATTCAACGTGGTCGCCAACTTGATGGTCGAAAGCACTGAACATCTCCGGGAACGAGGGACAAAGATTGAAGCAGAGGCGGCAGCCGTTGCAGATTTCGAAGACGCGCCGCAACTCCTGCTTCAACCCCTTTGCATCCCAGTAAATCGGGTTGTTGGGATCGTAAGTCAAGCCAGCGGTGGGGGCGCCTTTGATGATATCCATGGGATGGGCTCCGGAAAATACGGGCGACACGGCGGCGCGGATGCCGTCGTGTCGCGCTGAGGGTAGTTAATACCGAGTGTAATATTAGGAAATGCTGTCCAGACCCTTTTGGAAGCGTCCGGCGTGGGATTTCTCCGCCTTGGCCAGCGTCTCAAACCAGTCCGCGATTTCGGTAAAGCCTTCTTCACGCGCGGCCTTGGCCATTCCGGGGTACATATCAGTGTATTCGTGAGTTTCGCCGGCAATAGCGGCCTTCAGATTGTCCGGCGTGTCAGCGATGGGCAGCCCGGTGGCGGGATCACCCACCGCTTTAAGGTAATCCAAATGACCGTGGGCATGACCGGTTTCGCCCTCGGCGGTGTCGCGGAACAGGCCGGCGATATCGGGCAATCCCTCCACATCGGCCATTTTGGAGAAGTACAAGTAGCGGCGATTGGCCTGCGACTCGCCGGCAAATGCGGCCTTCAGATTTTCGTGGGTCTTCGAACCTTTCAATTGAGTTGCCATCTTTTTGACTCCTTGGATTTTAGTATTTAAGTTGAAGACTGAGCTCGCAGCGTACACTCGCCGCAATGACCCAGGAAATTGACGTTGTAACTTTCCACCCGGAAGCCCTTGGGCAGGGATTTCTTCAGGTGGAGGGGAGCAACACACTCCTCGGAGAGATCCAGAATCGTTCCGCAAGACGCGCAGATCAGATGGTGATGGGATTCCAGATTGGCATCCAAACGCATCGTCTGGCCAGGAGTGCTCACCTCCCGCAACAAGCCCGCATCAAGAAAGGTCTTGATGTTCTTGTAGATGGTGGCGAGAGAAATGGAGGGAATCTCCTTGCGGACCCGCGCAAAGGTTTCTTCCGGGGTGGGATGTTCGGCGGTTCCCGCCAGGATCCGGTAAATCACCCAGCGTTGATGGGTCATCGCCAGGCCACGCTGCGCGCAGCGGGAACGAAAAACTTCCATGCGGAGATCGAGAGTTTGTTGATTCATCATCATCTGATAAGAATTCGTGAACAATAATAATTATCGTTCGCCATTCGATATTGCACCCCTTCCCTGACTATTACAAGCATTTTTCTGGTTTATTTCCCGCCAGGAGAGCGGACTTCAGGGCCTGCCTGCGTCCTCGCGAAAGGGGTGGCGGCATTCTCGCGCGGCCGAAGCGGAGACACCTCCCCCACCCTATTGGTAAGCGGGGGGCTGCTTCGAAGCGCGGACGCTTCAAACAAAGGGAGACCGAGCGTTGGGCGAGCTCTGATGCGTGAGAGACACACCGACGCGCACACAACGACACTCCACCCTCCATTCCCGGGTCAAAAGGCACTGGCGGTTGCTTTGGCATTTTCGCCAAAACCCGTTGCCCAAATTTCCCGGAAGGGCTGAGGAGGATAATCGCGACTGGCGCGCACGAAGCAGCTCGAGTCTCTAGTGCTTGGCGAGCTTGTCGGCCATCGAGAGCAGCAGCCTTCGGTTCGTGCTCGACATCGCCTCAAAAGACTTGATCAGCCTCTTGACCGGCTTGCTCAGGTTCACCTGATCGGGAACCTTCGGCGCAGACGGTTTTCCCTCACCCACAAACAGCAATTGATAGGGTTCAACTTCCAATGCCTTGGAAAATTTTTCCAAGGTTTGGAGCGAGGGGGCTGTGTATCCGCCTTCAACACGAGAGATGTACGAGCGCAGGAGACCGGACCGCCGTTCGATGTCGCCTTGCGAGAGACCTTTTACTTCGCGTAATTGTCGTAATCGTTTACCTACGTCCATAGCTGAATTAGAACAGAATCAGAACTCCGTGTCAACGGTATTAACTTAATATCTTAACGCCTTACTAATTCCATTATGATGCCTGATTGGTGCTTTCCGATAAAGATAGCTCCCAACTGCGGATTCTTACCTCGTGAAACACTCCCCAAGAGGAGGGTGACTTTTTTTGCATATGAAGGCCCGCAAACCTGGCCGACCGGACAGGGGGCGGAGCGGGGCGGGGAAAGAAAAACATGTCAAAAGGCAAGGGGCGAATGGCAAAGGGCAAAGGGCAGCGGCTTTCAACTTCTGCCTTTTGACATTTGCTTTTGACTTTCTCTTACGGCTTCGCCGCGCGCAGGGCTTCCATCGCCAGCCACTCCAGCATAAACAGGGTGAGCGTTGACGACGGCGCTTCGTGCAGCGACGGGACCAGGATCCCCAGGTCTGAGCCGTCGACAAGGTCGCGATCGTTGCCATCGGTCAGGGAGAGTACCCGTGCGCCATTCGCCCGCGCTTGCGCGGCGTCGCGGTGGAGAAGTTTCTTGATCTTCGATTGCGAGCCGGAAAGAAACAGAAGCGCATCATCCCGACGGGCGAAGTGGGCATGTTCGTTCAATAATTCCGAGGCTTCCACGTATTCAACCTGCGGGCTGGCCAGGGATCGCATTCGCCGCGCGGCCTGCATGGCGGGATAGTGGTAAAAACCTCCACCCACGATGCGCAGCCGGGGCAGGCGCGCCATCTCCTCCGCCACCGAGCGGACTACTGACGGCAGTTGCGTGAACACCCACTCAATCTTTTCCGGCAACTGGTCAAATTCCTTTTCCACCTGGTCCCACCACGGCTTGGGTTTCTTTAGCACCCGCATGGCTTCGAGCGCCAGGAAGTTGAGGGCCGCGTGCAAGCAGACGCTCACCGCGGGCGTCTCCATATCACCTTCGGCATGAGCGAGGAAAACATGATCCGCCAGTTTTCCCAGCACGCTATCAGGATTATTGGTCACTGCCACCAGCGTGCAACCGCGCTCCTGCGCAAGGGTGGCAAGTTCCTGGGCTGCCGGCCATTCTCCCCGCACGGAAATCATAACCAGCACCGACCGCGGACGCAGGAGGGCGAGACCGTAGCTCTGGAAGACCACCACCGGGCGGGCTACCACTGGTAAGCCGAGAAAGTATTCCAGCGCATAGCCAGCCGCCACACCCAAGGCGGCGCAATCCCCTGCCCCGCAAACGTAGATGGGCCCATCGCCCCAACGGACTTTGCGCACGACGGCCCCGAACTCGGCGTGGGCCTTTTCCAAAGTCAGGCGCAATGCGCCCGGAATTTCCTGGATCTGTTGCCGGTTTGCCATGAATATCAACCTTTGAGTTAGAAGCTCCTAGCTCCCAACTTCCAGCTTCTCACTTCCATGCGGCGCAACCTCCGGGGCGGCCTCATCCACGACGAACATGCGCGATGAGAGGTGGGCGCCGAAGAGCAAAATCAAAGACCCCGCATACGCCCAAAAAAGCAAAGTCACGGACAACGCAAACGGTCCGTAGACCTCCCGGAAGCGAAACATGGGGAGCGTCAGGAAATAGATGGCCTTCCCCACCTCCGTTAAAATTCCCGTGGCGATGGCGGCGGGGAGAACGCGGGCGACGGGCACCTTCCCGTTGGGCAGAATGTAGTAAATCATGAAATAGATCGAAGCTATGAGGGGAACGGTGGCAACCTCCAGAACGGCGCGCGAAAACAGCGTGAGGAAGCTTGGGGAAGGTATCCAGCCCATCAAGAAATCGATGGCGGATTGAATGGGCGTAATTGCCAGAATGAAGGTCAGGGCGAGCACCCCCGAGGCCAGGGCGAGAGCAAAAGACATAAGTTGATTTTTCAGGAAACTGCGGTTGGTGCGGAAGCCCCACACTTTGTTCAGGGCGATCTCCAGCGGCAGGAACACACCCGAACTGGTAAAGAGCAGCATGAACACGGATACGAGCTGCAAGCGTGGCCGCCCTTGCACCACCGCCACCAGATTGCGAACGATGGAATCCGCTCCGACCGGAAGGTGTACCCGCAGAAGCTGAAGAACCATCAGATAGGCATTCTGCCAATGCAACCATCGCCGGCAGATGGCCAGCAAAATAAAGTTGAAGGGAAAGAAGGAAAGATAGGCGTTGGCAGCAATGGAAAAAGCGTAGGCATGCACTTCCGTCTCAAAGAGGTAACGCACACTGGAAGAAAGGACGTCCACCAAGTGGCGGCGTGTCAAGCCACTGCGCCGAAGTCTTTCCCAATCCGCCACCAATGCTTCTTTCCACATGCAAAAACCCTTGCGGGGACTTGACCCCGCGCCCCGATTGCAAAAAGAGGCGAAGTATAGTTCATCAGCGCCGCGGTTGCCAGAAGTGTTGTTAGATGCAGGCAAGGGCACAGGTGACAGGGGACAGGTTACAGGGAACAGGCACGAGGCAGAAAAGCAAACCAAAGGGCAAAAGTGAAAAGCTGCAGGCCCACAATTCCTTGTCCAAAAGTTAGTAAACTACGGATTTGCAGTACAGCGCGGCCGGGGCACAACCCGATGGAATCTCTCTGTGCACTCTGTACATTTCAAGATTTAACACGGAGCACACAGTGTAACTCAGCGACCTCTGTGTTGAGGTCTTTCTTAGTACAGAGGTCACTGAGACATGAGGCAAGAGAAGAAACATCTTCGCGGGTGGCGTAGACATTACGTTTCATGTGTGCGTCCCGAAGATCGAGCCGAACTCCGAATAGCGAAGTTAACGTTTCCCAAAGGTGAAGACGACGCCGGCGGAAATGCGCGGAGCATTTACGGCGCCATTACTACTGTCGTTTTGACTGAAGTTCTGTCGGACGTAGTCAACTTGGATAAGTCGAACCCACACATGCTTGTTGACCTTGACGTCAAGGCCGCCACCCAACGCCATCGCAAAAACGGTTTCCGGGGATATTGATGAGCCTCCACCCTGACAGGGGCCTTGCACCGAACAGAGGGCTGGCGTAACAGAAGAAATTATCGAACCCTGCACCTCGCCAAACAGGGCGTGAACGAACGGCGTGACCCGTGGAACGCGCCGGAAGGAATACTGCGGACCAAACAAGAACATAGTTCCGGACCCTCCGCTACCCGCAACCGGCGTGGGGGCGCTGGCGCTGGCGTTGTATTGATGGCCGCTGAAGCCCGCCACCACACCCCACGACTTGTAATTCGCTGTGACGGCAGCATTCCATCCGTTAACACTGGTTTGTACATACCCTGTTCCGTTATTATTGCCCATATATGAGTAGCCGCCGAAGATCTCCACATTCTGCGCCCGCGCGGTTGACGCGAGACAGAGCACGAGGACAACAAAAAGGACTTTTATGCGCATTCGATGCCTCCGCTGAAAAGTACATTCGTGAGGCGTTGTCGGATGCCTCGAACCAAGCCCGAGTTGCTCATTGACCAAGTCATGTCGCCGGAATGTGGCATGACGCTGACAAATAGTCATGCCCATCGTGATTTCCGCAATATGCAAGCCGCAACATGAGTCAGAATGCTTATTATCCAGGCAAAGTAAGGGCACCCACGAAAGGTGCGTATAGCGCGCGCGTCCCACGGTACCTCCCCGCAACCGGCCTTCTGGTCCGACGCCGCCACTGCACAAGGACGAAAGTGATGGATCAAGGAAATACCTCCCCCCTAAACATCTGC
>PLWR01000284.1 GCA_003165615.1 Acidobacteriota bacterium
AGGAAAAGGATTTTCGGGGCCTTCTTGCCTTCACCGTCCCGGACGGAACGGAAGCCCTCTCCTTTAGCCTTTGGGACCACAAGGAGAACTCGAGGGGATTCATCACCAGGAGTTTTGCCGCGGTGACGGCCATGGCCAGAGTCGCCCTGGGGAAACTGTCAGTTCAAGTCTGTGAGGTCGGGAATTCCCCATTACACGCTCTGGGGCAACCAACAGACCAAGGGGAAGGCATCGAGGCTATGGCTGATCTTAGGGTCTATCAGTCGGCTCTTCAGCCTTTCAAAGTGGCGCCTACGCGGGCCAGCTTGGGGCGAGGATTCCCGCTGATCTGGTGCCTTATAAATTCATTTCATATATAGATCCGACCCATAAACGGCGGGGCAGAAACGAACGCCCCAAGAAAGTAATGAGGTAACTCCGATGAAAAAGATCGATCGATTCAAAGCAGTAGCAATGGTCTTCTGCTTGTGCCTGGTGGTTCTAACGACCCTGTCCAGCGCGAAAGCAGACGAGTGGAACAGAAAAACGAGGATGACCTTCGACCAGCCCATCGAGGTTCCGGGTGTGGGCGCTCAGATCCTGCCGGCTGGAACGTATATCTTTAAGGTCATGGATTTGCCCGATCGGCATATCGTCCAAATTACCAACGAAGCCGAAGACCACGTTTTTACCACCATCCTCGCCATCCCCAATTACCGTTTAAAGGTAACGGGCAGAACGGTGATGACGTTTAGGGAAAGAGGCGAAGGTCAGCCGGAAGCCATCCATGCGTGGTTTTATCCAGGGCGTGAATGGGGCGAGGAATTTGTTTACCCCAAGTCACGGGCTATTGAACTGGCAAAAGTAGTGGAAGAGCCCGTTCTCGCGACGCCTATTGAACTACCTGCGGCCATCGAGACGTTGAAGACGGCGCCGGTTGTAGCCGTTAAACCTACCGGCGAAGAGGTTGCAGTATCGGAAGTGGTTGAGACTCCGCCAGTAGAAGTTGCCGCCGCGGAGCCTGCACCGGCGGCAACCGCCGCGGAGACCCTGCCGCAAACCGCCAGTCACTTGCCACTTGTGGCATTGATTGGGCTACTGTCAATCGGCGCGTGGTTTGGTCTTTCGGCTCTTTCCAAGCGAAATGTCTAAGTCAAGTAAGGTGTATCGGCCTGCGTGGACCATCCACGCAGGGGGCTTGAGTAGGGTGCTTCGGTCGCCACTTTGTTGGACCGGGCGGCGCTAACCGAGCGTCGGGTCGTGAGGGGGGGGTACGTAAAGTTTCACCTCCCCCTCACGGTCAAGCGTCGAACTTAAAGAGGATCGACCCTCTGCCAACCTGCCGAAATCGAATGGATAGCTCTGGATTGAGGATGTAATGTTAATCATGTATGAATATGCCGCTTGCGTGCTCGCGGCTTTGATCTTCGGAACGCTGTTGTTTGCGGCGGGCGCGATGTGCGTCATGCTTTGGGCGGCAGGTGGTATCGCGTGGCGGTGGTGGCGCGAATGGGCCTTTATCCCCAGTGGGCTGGTGGGAAGATTGGCGCCTGAACCTCGCGTGCCGTAGTCGTGTTGGACTTTCTTTAAGGGGTGGTAGAAGGTGTCGCACGCTGGGGAGTCACTCAACACGGGAGTGCGCACCGGGGGAGTTCGAGCCTCGATGAGCCAATGTCTTGTCGCACTGGTTTTCTTGTTTACTTTGCCCATTGGCGCCCGACCTCAAACCGCCGCGACTTCCGGGGTTCATCCTATTGAACCATACAAAATCAGTGTGAGTGTTTCGAGCGTGGTCCTGCATGCGACCGTGCAGAACCATAATGGCGCTCCGGTTTCGGGCCTGGGCAAGAACGACTTTCAGGTCTTCGAGGACGGCGCGTTACAACAGATTGAATATTACAGTCATGAAGATATTCCGGTCACGGTGGGCTTGGTGTTGGACAACAGTGGAAGCATGCGACCCAAGCGTGATGATGTGATTGCCGCCGCCATGGCGTTTGCGCGCTCCAGCAATCCCCAGGNNGCCCGCTCCAGCAATCCCCAGGACCAGATGTTTGTGGTCAATTTCAACGAATATGTTTCGCTCGGCCTTCCCGGCAACATGCCCTTCACGGATCAAACGGCGCAATTGCAGGTGGCCCTGTCGAGATTTAACGCCAACGGCGAGACCGCGCTCTATGACGCCTTGGCGTTGGCGCTCGGTCACCTGAAACTGGGCAATCGGGACAAGAAAGTGCTGATCGTGGTGAGCGACGGGGGTGACAACGCCAGCAAATACAAGCTGGGGCAGATCCTGACTATGGCGGAGAAGTCCGACGCCATCATCTATGCAATTGGGATCTATATGGACGAAGATCCCGACAAGAACCCCGGCGCGCTCCGGCAGCTTTCCAAGGCGACGGGAGGCGAGGCCTTCTTTCCCGAGACCCTACCGGAAGTTACCCCGCTTTGTGAACGGATCGCCCATGATATTCGTGAACAGTACACCCTCGCTTATGCCCCCGCGAACAGCAAGCAGGACGGGGCCTATCGGGCCATCCAGGTGAAGGCAAAGGCGCCGGGTCATGGAAGCTTGTCCGTTCTCACGCGTACGGGTTACTACGCACCCACCAAAACCCAGTCCTTAGCCCCCGTTGCCGGCCGTCCGAGCGACCTGCCATGATGTTCAAAATTAAACAGCAGCCGACGCGACTGGCCTTGTTTATCCGTTGGGCCCGATTCTCTTTTCTGGTCGTAGGCCTTCTGGCGCTGAGTTACTGCGCCGTCGTCCTGCTCGACCGGTGGGCCTTTCAGGCCTATCAAACGTGGCAATTTGAACGTGCCTTGAAGGATGCGCAGACGTCGGCCGGAGCCAATCCCGAGCCTGCTGCATCGCCTCTTCCCGCCCCGGCAGAAGCGGACCGTGCGCGCGCCCAGAGTCTTGGCATCGATGGCCTGGCGGGCTCCCCCTTGGGGCGAATCGAGATCGGTTCCATTGGCCTTGCGGCGATGATTATGGAAGGTGTTGACGGTAGAACTTTGCGGCACGCGGTCGGACATATTCCCGGCACCTCCCTACCAGGTCAGCAGGGCAACATCGCGCTCGCGGGACACCGGGATACATTCTTTCGCGGACTGCGCAATATTCAAAAGGACGATAAAATTACCCTGACAACGCTGCATGGATCCTTCAGCTATCGTGTGGACTCGACCCAAGTGGTCGAGCCCGAGGACACCAAGGTACTGCGCACCACGGCGGACGACTTCCTCACCTTGGTCACCTGCTACCCATTCTATTTTGTGGGCCCTGCACCCAAAAGATTTATCGTCCGCGCGCACAGGACTTCCAATGAGTAGAGACGGCGCCGCCTACCTGCGAATTTCCAATACTTCAACCTTGTAGTCCGATGGAAAGTGAATCTGCATCCCGCGGCGGAACTGCTCGCCCGTGCGGGCGCCTAGTGCTTGCCCGGTCATAACCGAGTGTACGTGAAACGTCCCGTCGGGGAAAGCCGGCAGTTCCACGGCAACTTGGCGGAGGTCTGTTTCGTTCTTAAAGAGCGCGATCATCCCTTCGCCCTGACGGCTGAGTCGCGCGAAGCCATCCCAGCTTGCGACGTTGGGCTGGCGCCACTCGCCCAGTGGGAAGAATCCTTCATTAATCGCCACCGCGCGGCGGAGCTTCTTAAACCAACGAATCTTCTCCGCCAGCCATTTGGCCTGTGGCGGCGTAAGCTGCCTCACATCGCCCAGTAACAGCGGCGCAGACCCAATCACTGTGGCGAAGTGTTCCTCGAGTGTCGGAGTCGTCGCGCGCAAATTTCCGATGAGCATCGTTTCAACCGGAATGGCCATGGCGCGATGGTAGAGAAGCGTGCGCACTTGTCGCGGGCCGGCAGATTTCTCTGAAGTGTCATCCACGTTGCTCATCCAATCGAGGTCGCCGGCGGCGAGCAGCCCATAGTCGATGATGTGCTTCTGCCCCCAGAGTTCGAAGGTCAGGTCCAGAAGAACCTCCGGGTGCTCACGATAGATCTGCTCAGTCACATATTGGATGCCTTCGTAGATACCTCCCAGAGTTTCGGCCCAGGTCCGATGGTAGTGCCCCTGAGCGTAACACCCCGGCGCTTCACCATAGGCGTTAAAGACCGTGGTCAAGTCGATCTTGACATACCCCAAGTTGTGCCTCTTGATGAGCTCGCTGATGCGTTTCGCCGCCCAATCACGGTACGGAGAGGCGAGGCACATGGCGCGATGGTTGGGTCCGGGGAAGGATGCGGTCTTCTCGCTTCCGTCCGCACCGCGGATGATCCACTCAGGATGCTCTCGAACCACGGCGCTCTGCGGACCCATTACTGCCAGCGGTTCCCAAAGGCCCAACCGCATGCCCTGGCTCTCAAGAGTAGTGCGGATGCCGTCAAATCCCTGGGGGAATTTCTGAGGATTGACGTCGTTGTCGCCTAAGTTTTCACTCCAGCCAGTGCCGAGGGTGAAGATGTTGAAGCCTATTTGGGATGCGACCGGGATCAACTCGCGGACGAGCGTTTCGTTGTAGTCCTGAAAGAAAGGCTCCCAGGTGTTGTAGACCCAGGGCGGCTGGTAGGAGGCTCCTTTTTTCATGAGCACGCGCGAAGTGTAGCTCGGCATCACCCAATGCGGATCGGCCATGCCTTGCCCTTCCACGAAGAACGCCACCCCGCTCTTCGCGGTGGTGAAAGTCTCGCCCGGCTGTATGCCGCGCTCGAAGGGAAACAGGTCAGTGTCATACATCACCTGAATGCCCTCTCCCCAATTCGTCATCTCGGTGCGCTTCATCCACCCCGGGGCTTCATTCATCACCAGAAACCCTTCACGGGTTCGAGGATCCACGGCCGTGACCGCCGCGTCTTCCGCCCGCCCGGTGAAAAAGATCTCGCGAGGTTGCACCCCATAATATGCGGAAATGATCTGGTCACTGGGCGCTGCCGCCTGAAGGTTCACCGCCTCGAACACGAGGTGCGAAAGCCTGATCACCTGGCCGCCCCGGTTGGTGATGGCAATCCATTTCCGGATCACCGGATGTCCGGAATAAACCGCATAGAAGGCGGAAACCTCGAGGGGCTGATTCTTGCTCCTTAACTTGACCTCCAACAGTTTTCCATCGGGAGCAATCTCGCGCGTTTCCGCTCCCACCCAATCGAAGTCCGTCGATGGCCCCTGCATCGCGCCTGCCAGTTGGGTGTGGTCCGCTTGGAATGAAAATTCCGCACCCAAGCGCGTTCGGGTGGATGATTGTTTTAGAAAGTCCTTGCCCGTGACCTTGTGGCGCCAGCTCCCGGTGTACAGGCCCACCTTAGGGTCGAAACGAATCCCCCGTTCCACAAGGTTGTTGCCCACGGTCCAGCTCTTACCTTCGGCGTTGGTGCGCACAAATGCCGAAACAGTTTCTTCAACGTTAGCGGGGCTGCCATTCGACCAAGATACCTTGACGCCATCCAGCAACAACGACGCCGTGGAGGCCTGTATGAATTCACGCCGGTTCAATTTGATCATTGCCAATGTCTGCCGTTAGGAGAGGCATTACTCCCCGTGGGTCCGTTCGAGGCAAGAGCAACTGGAGGCGGATGTGCGCAAGGCGTGGGGCCCGAGGAAGAAGCCGCGGGCACGTACAGGGCACACGAGAAAATAGCGGCTTGTATCTAACTGATTCTAAACTAAAAAACTTTATCAGAGCTTAGGGATCGTGGCG
>PLWR01000320.1 GCA_003165615.1 Acidobacteriota bacterium
CCATGCAGCCCACATTGCCATCCAGGCGAATGTAGTTGAGGCCGTAATTTGAGGCCTTCACCTCCAGCGGGTCTTCTTCGTCCAGGTCGCGCAGTTCGCGGATGTCCGGATGGCGGAAGAGGGCATTGTCATCAAAATTCATCTTGGCATCGAGCGCCAAAGCGCGGCCGTCGCGCGTAGTAACGAAAGGGTTGATTTCCACCAGCGATGCGTCCGTGGCCTCGAAGGCGCGGTAGAGGTTTTGAAAGAGACGCACCGCATCGTTCACCACCTTGCCCTCAAGCCCCAGGCCGAAGGCCAGCTTGCGCGCCTGGAAGGCCTGGAAGCCCACACTGGGGTCGATGAATTCTTTGAGGATTTTTTCCGGATGCTCGGCGGCCACCACTTCGATTTCCACGCCACCTTCACTGGAGGCCATAAACACGGGTCTTCCGGAAGCGCGGTCAATGACGATGCCGAGGTAGAGTTCGCGCGCGATGTCGAGGCCTTCCTCAACCAGGGCGCGTTTGACCAGGCGACCCTCCGGTCCCGTCTGGTGAGTGATCAGGGTCATGCCCAGGATTTGGCCCGCCAGGGTTTCAGCCTCGGTTGGATTGTGCGCCAGTTTTACGCCGCCACCCTTGCCGCGGCCACCAGCGTGAATCTGAGCTTTGACCACCACCGTGCCGCCGCCCAGTTTTTCCGCCACAGCGCGAGCATCCCCGGGCTTCGTGATCATCTCGCCGCGCGGAACGGTGACTCCGAACTTCGCAAGAATCTGTTTCGCCTGATATTCGTGGATCTTCATTTTGAAAGCTGTCCGTTGTCAGTTGCAAAATGCTGAAGCGGGACTGGCACGTAACGACTGGATTTGAAATCAAGTTTTGGCAAAGCCGATGAAGCAGCTTACACTAGAATGTTCAGCTCGCTTACCCCGAACCTACAAAGTATATGGAATCCGCCCAAGAATTGCAACGCAATGGACATGGGCTACGCCGGTCCGTTAAGGGCGATAGCGCTGCGTAAATTCCACGAGAGATCGAAGTTTCGCGCGCGCGGCGCCGGAATCCAATACCTCCGCCGCTCGCTCAACTCCTTTCGCAAAGTTCTGTGCCTTTCCCGCCAGGGTGAGTGCCGCCGCGGCGTTTGCCAGCGCCACATCACGATAGGGGCTTCTCTCCCCTTCCAACACGCTCAGGAGCAGGCGCGCGTTGGTGGCGATATCGCCCCCGTGGAGTTGTTCAATTGATGCGCGCGGCAGGCGAAACTCTTCCGGGTGTACG
Source organism: Acidobacteriota bacterium (assembly GCA_003165615.1). The sequence continues at coordinate 1,263 of PLWR01000320.1, forward strand.
TCGCGCGTGACCACCCGGTTGCCGGAGGTGGAGGAAAGCCGTGTTGGCCCCGTGGTGGTGATCTCATCGATACCGTCAGAGCCCGCCACCACATACACCTGCTGGGTTCCTACAGCCCGGAGCGTTTCCGCCATCATTTCCGTCCGCGCTGCATCAAATACCCCCACCAACTGGATCGTCGCCGCCAGGGGATTGGTCAGTGGGCCGAGAAGATTGAAAACACTTTTGGTTTTCAGGCTGCGCCGCGCGTTCATCACGTGCTTCATAGCAACGTGTAGTCGAGGCGCCAGGAGGAAGACCATGCCGGTCTCCTCGAGGCACTGCGGTATTCGCTTCAGCGGCAAGTCCATCGCCACGCCTAGAGTTTCCAGCACATCGGCGCTCCCGCAGCGGCTCGAAATCGAGCGGTTTCCGTGTTTGGCCACGCGCACTCCCGCCGCCGCCGCAACCAGCGCCGTCGCCGTCGAGACATTGAACGTCCCCCGACCGTCGCCTCCTGTGCCACAGGTGTCGAGCAAGGGCTCCTGGTGCGAGATGCTTTCGAGTCTCACCCCCTCCCCCAGCAATGTTTCCGCTGCGTGGGTGCGCATTACTTCGGCAAAACCCACTAACTCATCGGCCTGCTCACCCTTGTCGCGCAGCGCCGCGAGGAACATGACGATCTCCTCGTCCGGCACGGATCCCGAAAGGATCTGTTCCATCACACCACGGGCTTCAGCACGCGTGAGGTGCGCCGGCGCATTGATAGCTTCGATACACTCCCGAATCGTCATGGTATCCCGATATTCCTGTCGCGCGGCCCCGATCCCGCACCTTGCTTAAGTTCGCATCGGCACCGATTCATTTTGCACGATCGCGTAGAAAGTGGGTTCGGAAGAAATCGATAGCCTTGACATGGCCGGCGACGGGGTTCTCCACCCGCTTCCGCCGCAAGCGGGACATTTTCCGGTTCCCTGGCAGTTCTCACAATCTCGCATGGGAGTGTTCAGGTGGACATTCCTTCCTGTTCCGTAGCACTGTGCACATTTCCCGTTTCCCTGACTTTCACATTCCCTGCACCCACTCATCGCCGGTATCGGTCATCCTCCTAAAGCAACCGTGCCGTTTCTTTGATCTACCAAAGCGGGGCTATGGGGCATGCCTCATAGGCGCAGGAAATTTCCCAGCAGTTGCTTGCCCGCCTTGGTCAGGATTGACTCGGGGTGAAACTGCACGCCTTCCACCTTCATTTTCCTATGGCGCAGCCCCATGATGAGGCCGTCGGAAGTGCAGGCGGAGACTTCCAGACACGCGGGAAGGGTCTCGCGTGCAACGATCAGGGAGTGATAGCGCGTGGCAGGGAAGGGATTGGGCAGCCCCTCGAAAATGGTCTTGCCGTCGTGCTGGATTTCGCTGGTCTTGCCGTGCATCAGTTGCGGCGCGCGAATTACCTGTCCCCCGAAAGCCTGTCCGATGGCCTGATGGCCGAGGCAAACTCCCAGGATTGGTATCCGCCCGGCGAAGGCAGAGATGACGTCGAGGCAGATTCCGGCTTCGGAAGGAGTCTTGGGGCCTGGGGAGATCACGATTCGCTCCGGAGCCTGCTTTTCAATTGCCTCCCCGGTGGTTTGGTCATTCCGAACGACTTGAATATCGGCGCCCAGCTCTCCCAGATACTGCACAAGGTTGTAGGTAAAGGAATCATAGTTATCGATGACCAGAATCATGAGAATGCCTTTCGCAAGAAACCCTCCAAATCATTATAGGAGAAAACACTCGTCCGTGTAATCTATGACGGAGCACAGGCTGGTGAGGTTCTGGTTGCACCTTTCTGGGAAAAGCCAGACTTCCGAAAACAGCAGCGCGCGAGTTCGCCATCATAGCCGCAGAGTGTCACTAAGGGATTGCCGAATACCGTCACTTCGCTAATCAAAACCCATCCCGTGCGTGGCCTACGCCTTGAATGCCCCCAACTCATTGATGCTTAAAGGGTAACGATAATCCCGATAAGGCAACGATTCCCGCAATTTGGAAATTGAATTGCTCTTACCTGACGCGAGAGGGGAAAGGAAGGCTTCCATGAAAAACCCGATACGGAAATGGCATGTGACGGTGGTGGATGTTCTGGTGGGCTTGGCTGTCTTGATGATTCTATCCGCGTTGGTGGTGCCCGTTTTTATTCCGCCGGATGGCAGGGCTGCATCAAGACCGGCAGCAGCCACCAGCACCTCCGCGAAATTGGTCAAACACTGAACCCATCTTTTCAGGCGCTCATCTCTGGCTGTTGAATGGTGCGCGTCATGTGTGCGGTTTGATGTAGGAACGCAAATTCCCTTACTCGCCCGATTGGATTTCCCTTTGCATCCTGCCCGAGGAATCTTGATCGCCCTATTTTTCACCCCTTTGTTTTCAATCAACCATTGGGAGCGATCTACAATTTTTCTTTTTAAGCCAGCGCTCCGTTCCGCACCTTGGCTAGGATGTTGGTGAGCCGCCACAACTGGCGCAGGTTGAAATCTTCGATCATTTGCATCCGCTGGGCATTTTCGGCCCCAGGCACCATCAGCGCGGCGATATTCTCAGGTGACTGGACCTTTTACAGGTTACAGGTAACAGGTGACAGGTTACAGATGACAGTGACAGGCGCTTGCTACTGCTTTTTGCTGTCCACTGTGCCCTGTCCCCTGTTCTTATATGGTTTGCGCCGACCCTTTGAATAGGTCTGCGGCGTTGCTTATTGGCCAGCGACCGCTGGCCCACAGACCAGTCTACTGTTATTATTCTATTTGTCAAGTGCAAAAAAGGATATATTCCACAAAATATGACTTAGGATAAAATATCCTGCAAGCGGTCTGGACAAATAATCTGGACAAATCCTCCAGACAAATCCTCTGGACAATTTAGCCGGACACAGGGCCGGCGCGGGCAGCCAAGGTGTCGCCGCGGAATCGCGGATTGCTTGTAGGGGCGGTTCGCGAACCGCCCGCCAGAGATGTAGCGCCGACCTTGAGGTCGGCATGTGCTGGCCTCAAGGTCAGCGCAACGGCGTCAACACCATTCCTGCTCAGCACCACCCCGTCGCTCGGCCAGATCTTCGGGCTGCACCTGCGGATTCATCGGTAAGCACGAGGCGACTTTTGGCGGGTGATCTGGGATTTGACTACGGCAAAACTTTAAAGTGCTTCAACCACTTTTCCGATTCGGCCATCTATGGCTGGCCCAAAAGAGAGGCATGACCGCATTTTTGGCGTTGCCCGGGAGCCGGTTTTTCCGTATTCTGAAGGTCATGGACGTACACCTCACCCCGGGTCAAAGGGCTTTTGCCCGCCGCGCGATTGAAAGCGGACGGCTGCACTCGGAACAAGATGCCGTGCAGGAGGCTCTTGCTTTGTGGGAAGAGCGCGAGCGGAAACGGACAGAATTTCTTCTGACCCTCGACGACGCCAAGGCTTCGCTTGCCCGTGGCGAAGGCCGCGTTATCACGCAGGAATCCATGCAGCAGCTTGCCCAGGAAGTGAAGGAACGCGGACGCACGCGCCTTCTCGCTGAACTCACCACGTCCCGCTGATGGCACATCGCCTGGCGCCCCGCGCCGAAACCGATCTTGACGACAGTTGGTATTACGTCGCAAAGGAAAGCGGCAGCATCGAGATTGCCAACCGTTTAATTGACACCATCACCGACCGTTTTTTCATGCTGGCGGGCTTCCCCTACGTCGGACGTGCCCGCGATGACGATTTCGGCCCCGGATGCCGAAGCATGGCTGTGGGGGAGTATGTCATCGTTTACTGTGTTGAAAACGAGGATGTGCTTATCTTTCGCGTCATACATGGCTGCTGCGACCTCTCTCGTCGAGAAGTGTCTGTACGGAACGACAAGGTATCGGGTAACATGGTTGTCCCAATTTAATTTACTTTTGGAGATGCATTTCAACATGCGGAACGTCGTGATAATTGGTTCGGGGTGCGCGGGCCTAACCGCTGCCATCTATGCGGCGCGCGCCAATTTGCAGCCGCTGGTCATCCGCGGCGTGGAAACAGGCGGGCAGTTGACTCTGACAACGCTGGTGGAGAACTATCCGGGATTCCCCAGGGGCGTGCAAGGACCGGAACTGATCGAGCGGATGCACGAGCAGGCCACCGAATTCGGGGCGGAGTTTATGGCCGGTAATGTGACGAAGGTGGACCTTTCGCAACGGCCCTTCGTGCTTGAGGTGCATCACGAGCGGCTGGAAACGAGCACGCTCATCATCGCCTCGGGAGCTTCGGCGAAACTCATCGGCCTTGAGTCCGAGCGCAAGCTGCTGGGATACGGAGTTTCCACCTGCGCCACTTGTGACGGTTACTTCTTCCGGGGAAAGGACGTGGTGGTAGTGGGCGGCGGCGACACGGCAGCGGAAGACGCGCTCTTCCTGACGCGTTATGCCAACGAGGTCAGCATTATCCATCGCCGCGATCAATTGCGCGCTTCCAAAATTTTGCAGGACCGCCTCCGCCGTAACGAGAAGATCAAATTCATCTGGAATTCCGTGGTGGAGGATATTCTGGATGCCGACAGGCGCGAAGTTTCAGGAATCAAGCTCCGCAACGTCAAGACGGAGGAAGGAACCATCAAGCCCGTGCACGGGGTCTTTATCGGGATCGGGCACGAGCCCAACACCAGCTTGTTCCGTGGGCAATTGGAGGTCGACGAACTCGGCTACCTCATTACCCGCGAAGGTTCGAAAACCAACATACCGGGCGTTTTTGCCGCCGGAGATGTCAAAGACCGCGTTTACCGGCAGGCCATTACGGCGGCGGGGTCGGGTTGCATGGCCGCCATGGACGCCGAAAAGTTTCTGGAAGCGGAGCACTGAACGACATGTTTCGTTCCCTCCTGCTCTACCTTTCCGAGTGCGAAAGTCCCAAGAAACTCCTTACGGGCAACCCGCTGGGACGCCGCTTGGCCTCCCGGTTCATTGCCGGTGAGAGAGTTGAAGATGCCCTGCGGGTAATCCGTCGGCTCAATAGCGAAGGGTTCAAGGTGACGCTTGACTGCCTGGGTGAGAGCGTCCACGAAGCCGCTGCCGCCGAAGCTGCTTGCCAAACTTATCTTCAGCTTCTCGATCGGCTGGCGGCGGAGAAACTGGACTCGCACGTCTCCGTGAAGCTCACCCAGTTGGGCTTGGCCATCGACGAAGCGCTGGCGCGGCGGAATTTAGGGCTTCTCGCTGAATGCGCGGCGCGACATAACAATTTTGTGCGCGTCGATATGGAAGGTTCGGTGTTCACGGACCCCACCTTGCGGGTGTTTTGCTCCGTGGATGCGCCTCGCGACGTGGCGGGGATCGCCATCCAATCGTACCTTCGCCGCACCGCGGCGGACGTGGAGGAACTCCTCAAGCGTGGGGTGCGCATGCGGCTGGTGAAAGGCGCGTATAAAGAGCCTCCCGATATCGCTTTTGCCCGGAAACGCGATGTGGACCGGAGCTATCAAGAAATCACGGAAAAGCTCCTGGCAAGCGGGATTTATCATGCCATCGCCACCCACGACGAAAGCATCATTGCGGCCACGGAGCGCTTCGCGCGCGCGCACGGCATTGCGGCGGACAGGTTCGAATTCCAATTGCTCTACGGCATCCGCCGGCAACTCCAGCGGGCGCTGATCGAGCGAGGGTGGCGGGTGCGGCTGTATGTTCCGTACGGGCCGGAGTGGTATGCTTACTTCATGCGCCGGCTCGCCGAGCGGCCGGCCAATTTGTTTTTCGTGATGCGCAATCTACTCCGGGCTTGAAAGGGCAGTGGCGAGTGGTAGCGCAGATTTATCCCGCTCCGGGCGGGATCACTCTGCGGCTTTCGTCGTTGTGTGCTGGAAAATGCGCCGACGTTTATTATGTTCAGAACCGCAGAGCAAGTCGCTGCGCGCCTGACTCTGCGCTCCCATTCATCACTGATCTTATGGAATATCCTGACGCGGTAAGTGAATTCGCACGTTACCTGGCGCGCCCGGCGGAGGAGATCCGGCTGGACGAGGCGGCCTTGCTGCTGGCGCGCACGGAGTATCCGGCGCTTGACCTTCCCGCGCAAATGGCGCGTTTGGACGCGTTGGCGGCGCGGGCGGAGTGCGATCCCGGCCAGTCGCCCCAGGCCAATATCGCCAGCCTGAATCGGCTCCTCTTCGAGGTGGAAAACTTCTCCGGCAATGAAGAAGAATATGATGATCCGCGTAATAGCTATTTGAATGATGTGTTAGATCGGAAAACGGGGATTCCCATCACCCTGTCACTCGTTTATCAGGAAGTCGCGCGCCGATGCGGCTTGCCGGTGGTGGGGGTGGGATTTCCCGGGCACTTTCTTGCCAAGTATCTCACCCCATCGGGAGAAATCCTGCTCGACCCCTACCATCGCGGCGCCATTGTGAGCCTTCAGGAATGCGAGGAAAAACTGAAGACGCAATTCGGGGAAGAGGCGGAATTCCGGCCGTCGTACCGGGAGGCTTCCTCGACCCGGCAGACCCTGACCCGGATGCTGAATAACCTGAAGGGTTCATTTTTCCGCCGCAGAGACTTTGCCAAAGTTCTGACGCTCATTGCCATGGCCCTGGCCGTTGACCCTGCGTCGCGTCAGGAGATTCATGATCGCGCCATGATCTACTTTCTCCTTCGGCGCTATGCGAACGCCATGGTTGATCTTCGGGCATTCCTTAGTATTTCCCCCGCCGATGACCCGCAAATCCGCGATGCCCGGACCATGATGCATCGGATTCGGGCAATGCATAACTGAGAAGACCCGTCTGTTGCGAGGGGAGGGCGGGGCTTTACAGGCTGCGGAAAAACTCAAATGTACTGTCATTCTGAGAAGCCAGCAGGCGACGAAGAATCGCGCATTGTCTTGCAAACACTCGGGGCGAGATCCTTCGCTGCTGCTCAGGATG